>JADGFH010000230.1 GCA_016743925.1 Labilibaculum sp. | reverse complement strand
GTATCCTGAAGTCGATAAAAATGAATGCTGTCCTTATTTATTTCTGCAAGAGGTTCATTAAAATTAATAATCAGATCTTTATTAAGATCTTGAGTACTGCTTGTTTTTAAATTAAATCTATAAACAGGTTTCTTAATTTTCATTTTTTCTTTCTTCTTCTTCGAAAGCTTAGCCTTTTTCGGATCCTTAAAATTAAATTTTACGGTATCGATAAAACTAACCAATTCGCCAAGAGAATCTGTTTTTAAATATTCAAGCTTAGCAAGTAATGTATCGCGCTTGTATATGCTAGAATCTTTAATCCAATACGAAAGCGTATCATTTGTTCTGTTTTTTTCAAGCAGGAACCAATCTGGATTTTCATCAACATCAATAAAATCGATTGTCAAACTATCAGTTCTTTTGGCATTAAATTCGAAATAGATTTTTTCTCTTCGATCTCTTTTGTAAGTACTTAAATATTGAAGTGGATTTTCTTCATCAAACATTCTTATATAAATATTTGAAGGTTCTGTTGCAATCATCTTTTGAATTACAATTGAGTCACCACCAATACTATCAATTTGTTCAAAAATATGAGCACTTGGTGTGATTATATCATCGTAAAAACCAATCATTTCACCTGGTCCATTGTATAGAAAATCTCTATTTCCATCGACAAGGGCAAATAATTTGTAGTCCCCTTCGGTCAAATTATTTAATTGAAAATACCCAGCAGAATCTGTTTTAGCAACGTAGCTTGGAATCGATGTTAAAGGAACAGAATCATGTGTATTCAAATAAGCCATTACAATGGTCTTCTCAACAGGTAATTGATTAAAGGAATTGTCTAATTTACCTTTTATGCTTAAGGAATCTATTTTCTCTCCTGTTGTAAAAACAAACTGATAGCTTCCTAAAGGGTTTCCTTCATTATTATCGGCTATTCCTTCACCAAAATCTAATGTGTAAGTAGTATTTTCATGAAGTTCTTCTTCTAATTTCACATAAATTGAAGTTCCCTTTAGCTTCACTGCAGGTTTCTTTTTTAAAGGAGGTGAAATGGTAAAGTTTTCACTGATATCTTTTAACTGAACAAATTCATCGAAGAAAATTTCTATTTTCCCACCCTTAAAGTTTGTTGCAAAATTTTCAGGTTTCGTTTCAGTAACCTTCGGAGGTGTATAATCAAGAGGTCCACCAGTTGGCATACCTACATTTGCACAAGAATATATAAAAGCTGAAATTGCAAATCCTAAAAGGATATTAAAAGCTATCTTTTTCAAATTGATTGGTTTTGTTAATTGATATTCGGCAACAAAATTACAAAGTTTCAAAACAAAAATAAGTTAATAAAAGTAAAATGGATGCTTCCTTATCATTTTCCCTGTTAAAAAGAGATAATTTTCATGAATTAGCTGCAAATCAGCAATTCGATTTTGTATTTACAAATGTTGGTGTAAGAGAAGCTTTGTATGTTCTTTTTGCAAGTACACGAGGCTATAAATGCGCTATTTTCAGCAATGGAGATTTTCGCGAATCCCTTCACCCTGTTGTAGATACAGCAGATAAAGAGAGTGCATCTATATTGGATTTTCGGAATCGATTTCCTCATTTAATTCTGCCCGATGAATATTTAAACATCAAAAGGAATACATCTAAATGGAAAAAATTGCTTCCAGGTACTGTTAGAGATAAAGATGTTGCAAAATATGAATCAGCTTTACAAATTGAGAGTGGCGATGCAGTTTCTATCGATAATGAATTAAAAATTTCAACGAATCGATTATTGATATCGATTTTGAAGAGTGCTGTTCGGCAAGGAGCGCTTGTTTTAAATCACATGCAATGTGAAGTAAAGAGTAAAACAGAAATTACTGTAAGCGATAAGTTGAATAATGATAAGAACTATTCTGTAAAATGTAAATCCATACTCGACTTTACGCCTGGAAAAGAGTCTGAAACTAGAGAAGAAATTCATTTATATCTGACAAAGAAAGGCTTGTTTTTAAAACGAAGTCTGAAATTTACGCTTGATGGTGTTTTGGTACGAATGATAAGATATCAAGATTATTTCTTACTTATTTACGAGTCGCAAAATGATAATAATAAGTTCGCTCAAAAGCTAATAAGTGAAATTAATCGATTGATAAGCTGGGATCTAGAATTCTGTTTAGACGATATTCTCGATTCAAAATTAGTGCAGTGTTCTGAAAATAATAATCTAAAGATCCAATTGGAAGATGTTGCCAAACTTTTAAAAAATCATTTGTCAATATCATCTTCACAATTTTATCAGCAAATTAAAGAAATACCTGTTGTTGATTCTAATTTTGAAGGTAGAATTGAAATTCAACAAATAATAGAGTTTGGAGATTATCGATTCGATGAAGCGAAACAAACAAGTGTAAATCCGATTTCTTTTAAGAATATGTTTTACCGATACGGTTCAGAAATAGAGGAGTTAACTGAAAAAGCTTATGAGATGAGACCAAGATTTGGCCCGGGAAGTGATCTATGGATCTATGTTCAGGTTTGGTATTTATTTCATTACGAGATGGCATGTACTTATGAGGATTATATTTCGAGGATAAAAGAAGGAAAGCCAAGAATGAATTCAGATTTACTTTATAATGAGGATGAATTCTTAAAATATTTCGCAGAATTCAAGAAGGAAGGTGTTGTGTAACACTTTTAAGCTTTATGAATACCAACAAATAGGAATTGTTAAAAGAGTTCTGTCTATCTACTTTTGAACCGTATTATTAAAGTAATCTGTCGGTTCAAATGAACTTTTTTAGAAAAATAAAAATAGCGATTATAAGTTTACTGTTGCCAGCTATGATTTTGCTAGCCGGTAATGCTGTTTTTAATTGGCACGTTCATAAAAACGAAGATGGATTGGTAATGGTGCATGCTCACCCTTATCAGAAAACAAATAATTCTGATGGTGCCGCAGGTCATCAACATTCTTCTCATGAATGTTTCTCATTACAACAATTTACTACATTTCTATTTTCTCTTACTGCTGTGTTTTTTTTAGCAGCTTTAATTGGAAAGGCTTTCGAGCTTAGAAATCTTTATCATTTCTTTGTTAAAGGAGGGATTTTGGATGCGCTATTGCCAAATCGTGCACCTCCTATTTTTGCATAAATATATCATTTTATTACCTATTGCAAGGTAATCCTATACGGATATAAATTTATTCCCAGCAAATTATGTTGGCGATGATTTGTATTCAATAATAAACACATCTAATCATACTAAATTTCAAATACAATGAGAAATATTACTCATCTGTGTATTAGCATTGTAATGCTAATAAGTCTGTCTGTTTCAGCTTCTGCCGAAAATATAACTACCATTATTAAAGGAAAAGTAGTCGATTTAAATAATGAACCAATTCCTTATGCAAGCGTTGCTCTAGAAGGTTCTAGTATGGGAGCAGTAACAAATTTTAATGGCGAATTTGTCATTGAAAATGTTCCTGTAGGACATTACCATATTATTGCAACTTGTGTTGGTTACAAGTTAGATAAGAAGGAATTAGATTTAAAAAGAGCAAATAATTCGGCTTTAGAATTTAAAATTGCTGAAGATTTTATTGGTTTAGATCAGGTTGTAGTTACAGCCGATAGAAATGATATTCAGCGTAAGGATGCTCCAGTAGTTGTGAATTCCATTTCTACAAAACTGTTAGAGCAAACATCTGCTGTAACTTTAGCCGATGGTCTGGTTTTTTCTCCTGGTTTAAGAGTTGAAAATGATTGCGGAAATTGTGGATTTTCGCAGGTACGAATGAATGGTTTAGAAGGACCATATACACAGATATTAATAAATAGTAGACCAATATTTAGTGGTTTAGCTGGTGTTTACGGTTTAGAGCATATTCCTGCAAGTATGATACAACGAGTAGAAGTTGTTCGAGGTGGTGGATCTGCATTGTTTGGTGGAAATGCCATTGCCGGAACCATCAACATAATTACAAAAGATCCGATTAGTAATTCTTTTAAGGCTGGCGTAAAATATAGCGCATTGGGTTTTGGTGTTAAGGGTAGCAGCAGTCCTGCTAGTGATATTACTGCTGATTTTAATGCATCAGTTGTTTCTGAAGATCGCAAAAGTGGAATTTTTATATTCGGAATGAATCGAGAAAGAGATGATTGGGACGCCAATGATGATGGCTATTCTGAATTGGTTCGAATGGAAAATATTAGTGCGGGTTTACGTGCTTATCACAGGTTTTCAGATTTAGCAAAGCTAACTGTGGAATATCATGTTGTTGATGAATTTAGACGAGGTGGTGATTTATTGGATTTAAAAGCACACGAAGCAACCATAGCAGAACAGGTTAGCCATAGAATTAATTCGGGAGGTTTAGTTTGGGATCAATATTTAAATAAAGACAGAATAAGTAAATTTTCCATTTATACTTCAGGACAAAGTATCGATAGAAAGAGTTACTATGGAGCAGCAACTACTCACAATGAAGATGGTGTAGAATTAGCTGTTCGTATTCCTGATTACGGTGCTTATGGGAAAACAGAAGATTTGGCTATTTCTACCGGTGCACAGTTCTATACTAAAATGAATAATTTACTAATCGCACCTGCTGATATTACGCTTGGTTTAGAAAATGTTTACAACAGTTTAAAAGACGATAAGCTCGGTTTTTATGACTTTACAGAGAATAAGTTTGTACCGACAACTAATATTGCCGATCAAACTTCAAATACAGTAGGCGCTTTCGCACAGAGTAAGTGGAGTTTAGGTAAAATCAAATTTCTATTAGGCGTGCGTATGGATTCTTACAAGATTGAAAATTCAGCTGATGATTCGGAATATTCGAATACTGTTTTTAGTCCAAGAGCAAACGTATTATTTAAGATTTCGGAGGCAGCTCAATTGCGAATGAGTTATGCGAGAGGCTTTAGAGCTCCACAAATATTCGATGAGGATTTACATATTGAAGCTTCTACAGCAAGAAGAATTACTCACGAATTGGCCGATGATTTAACGGAAGAGACATCAAATAGTTATACGGTTTCTTGGGATTACACAAAATCTTATGGTAAGCTTCAAACTTATTTTTTAGCGGAAGGATTTTATACACAGCTAATCGATCCATTCTTCAATGAATTTAGCCAAGTTGATGCTAGCGGAAATATGGTGATGCTTCGAAAAAATGCGAATGGTGCTGTTGTGAAAGGAATGAACTTTGAATTTAAGTTAGCACCTTCTCACAAGTGGGATTTCCAGATGGGAATGACGATTCAATCTAGTAAATATGACGATGCAGTAGATCAGGGGGAAGATGATGATACCGCTAACACAACTACTGATGAGATTCTTAGAACACCTGAAACCTATGGTTATTTTGCATTAAACTGGAAACCATTACACGAATTTACCACAACCTTATCGGGAAGTTATACAGGACCAATGAGTTTAATGCACCTTGGTGGAGGAGATGATAAATTTGGAAATGAAATTCAAGAAAGTCTATTAAAGTCGGATCATTTCACCGATTTAGGAATCAATTTTTCTTATCATTTTGATTTGGGTAGAGATGTGAAATTACAGTTTGATTGTGGTGTGAAAAACATATTTAATTCATTCCAGGACGATTTTGACTATGGTTCTGCACGTGATGCCGGATATGTTTATGGTCCTTTAAATCCACGAACAGTTTATTTTGGTGTGAAATTGGGCAACATTTTGTAGAACAATTCCTCTATAGAGAGATGAAAATACTTGGTTAGTTTTAAAACGGAGCGCTTTCTTTAATAGATAGTTAGCTCCGTTTTCATTTGCAATTCAGTTAAAGATATTTTTGGTTTGTTTATTGCAGTCTTGCTATAGTCGGAATACTATTTAGAGGATAAAGATTTTCATCTCAAACAAATAGGTATCAGGCAATACTATATTAAAAAAGTTAAGTAAATTTGTGCGAATAATTTTAAAGTAGAATTTTTTATGGCTGAGAGCAGAGATACGGGTAGAAAAGACAATATTTATATTGGAATATTGGCATCCTTAGGAGTAATTCTTGTTATTGTTGCGGTTATGTATTTCATGGAACATAGAGATAACAAAAAGTATATTGCGGAAATTACTACAGAGAAAGTTGGTTTGGAAAATGAATTAAAATTACTTTCTCAAGATTACGATTCTTTACAAACCAGTAATGATACCTTGAATGTTCAGCTAAAAATGGAACAAGAAAAGATTTCTGAACTTTTGGATCGAATGAAAATTTTTAGAAATAATTCTTATGCCGAAATCAATAAGTACAAGAGAGAATTGGGAACTTTGAAAGGAGTTTTGAGAGACTATATTGTACAAATCGATTCTTTAAATACACGTAACCAATTGTTAACGGCCGAGAACAAAAGAGTTAAAAAACAAATTGATTGGGTAAAGGATAGAAATGTAAAATTAGAAGAATCTACCGAATCGATGAAGGAAGTAATTAGCAAAGCATCTACGCTTACACTTATCGATCTTTCCTGTTCGCCAATTAATAAAAAAGGAAAAGTTGTAAAGAAAATCTCAAAAACACTAAAACTTAAAGCAGATTTTACACTTCAAAAGAATGTTACCACAGCAACTGGAGTAAAAGAAATTTTTGTTCGAATAACTCGACCTGATGAAGCTGTTTTAGGCAATCCTGAAAATTTACTCTTCGATTTTGAAAATACAAAACTGGTCTATTCAGCAAAACGTGAAATTGATTACGAAGGGGAGCAACTGGATGTAGCTATTTTCTGGGATAATGATGGAAGTTTAGTACCTGGAGAATATAAAGTTGATGTGTTTACAGAAGGACATCACATCGGATCTTCAACGTTTTTATTGAAGTAATTGTTAAAAATATAAAGCAAGAAAAACCATCCCGTAAAGGATGGTTTTTTTTATCTTAAAATATAAAATAAATTATTTAAAAATAGTTCTCGATCCAAAGGCTCTAAAACCAACAAGAATAGAAACGCAACCGCTTTCAATTTTGTCTTTTACTTCATCATTAGGAACCAAAACACGAATTACAAAGTCATCCGTACTTTCAACCATAAAATCCCAAAGATTGGTATGGTCTTCATCTGCATTATCGTACAATAGATTATAATCGGTATCATAAAGCTGAAATTGTATTTTCCCTAAGCTATTTTCTCCCTCTACAAGAATGCGATATTCTTGATCTTTATAGAATGTAAGTTGTAATTCTGCAGTTTCACCTTCCGATAAAACAGCATTATTTAATTGTCCATTAAAAGTATATGGAGTCAGTTGAGGTATGCATTCTTTTTTGGTGTATTCATTGCACTGCGCAGCTAGTAGTGTTGGTAGTGCGAATAGGTAAATTATAAGTAAAGTCGTTTTTATAGTCATGTTTATTCTATTCGTTATGTACTTTTAATACTACAGCTCTGTCAATGTTTCTCTAATTTTGTTGTTAATTTCTTTAATTCCTTTAAGTGTCTCGTTCGATGCTGTTAAAGTAACCTTGTTTCTAATTACTGTTTTACCATCTTTTGTTTTGGCTTTTGAAGCTGCAGATCTACTTTGGGTAATTTCTTGAAATTTGGCATCCAACTTCTTCAATTCGGGTAGTATTTGCTTTATTTTGTAATTGTCTCGATACTGATTTAACAAGCCGATAAGGTTCTTTACTGAGTGTTTTTGTTGTGAAATAAGGCTAATCATTTCCTTTTGCGGATTGTCAAGGTCAACAATATTTGTAGCTAAATAAAGCGTTTCAATCCACCCTCCAAATACAATAAGAGCGGCAACTCCACCTCGTTGATTTTCTTTAAGATAACTATCTGAATTGGTAAAGGTTTCTGTAATAATGCTTAATAATGAATCCTGATTTTCAATATTTCGTTCCATTCTGCGAGCAGTAATTTTTTCCTGTTCTTCTGGAATACCTAATTCACGAGTAAATTTCTTAACTACAGCTAGGTATCTTGCAGCATCCTGAAATTGCTCATAAATACGAATGTAACTAAGGTCAGCACCATAAATACCAATATTTATAGCAATATCAGCTTGTGATAAGTAGTTGTCTGAGTTGTTTACCGAATTCATTAAATCTGGTTGATAAGGAAGGTTCATTTTTTTAATGATTTCTGTCACTTGAATAGGACTAGGAACATTGTAAAATAAGGTCTTAACAGATTTAAAATTCTGACTTTGGGGTATGGCTAATTCAGTTTGTTTTTCTGGGGCAGCTTTTTTATTTTGACATCCATAAGTGAAGATTGAGGTCGTTAAAAAAAGACTAAAACAGAATATTTTAATAGATGTCTTAAGCATAGATGGAATGATTTCTCTTAGGTTAAATTTTGTAATAAACTTAAAGTTATACTTTTAGGTAGAAAATACAAACAAATGTGAAATATATACGACCTATCTAAAAAAACATGTAAATTGAGGAAACAAATAGGATTTGTGAGCGTAAAATGTAAGTTAATTTGATATTTTGGAGTATGAGAATTGGGATCTTAATTGGACGTATTGGAGGTGTAG
>JADGFH010001012.1 GCA_016743925.1 Labilibaculum sp. | reverse complement strand
GTAATAAATGATGGTTTTTTATTTGTTAAGCTTTTTCATTAATAGGTTAATAAATAAATTGTTATAATAAGGATATCGAATAATGTGGACTTATATTGATTATTAGTGTAGAATATTTATTTTTTGTGATAAACGAATTAAATTTGCTTGTGAAAGAGAATAAATAAATATAGTAATTGGACTTGTTCGATAACATAAATTTTTTATTTTTGTTCTAACCACAATAACTAACTAATATAAATACCACTAATCTTACACACTACCTAATGAATTTTAAATTTAATAATTGGAAGAGGGCACTACCTCTGTTCCTAGTATTTCTTATTCCCCCTGAAGAAAGTTTTTCACAAAAAGAATTAGAACATTCTAATAGCTCTGAATTGAAAGGAAATATTATTGATGCTGATTTGGATAAATCACTCGAGTATGCAACTGTTTCTATCTATTCCTTACCCGATTCTTTATTGATAAAGGGGACAATTACAAACCGTAAAGGCGATTTTCTTATACAAAAACTAAAGAAAGGAAAGTATTATTACAAAATTGAACATTTAGGTTATCAGAATTATAAAAGTAAAGACTTAACTCTTCAAGAAAACGAGAAACATATTTTAAATAATTCGATTGCCTTAAAAATAAATACGGAATTGATATCCCAAGTTGAAGTTAAAGGGAATAGAGACTATGCAAGAATTGAATTGGATAGAACTGTTTATAACGTTTCAAAATCACCTGTTTCTGATGGTGGATCAATTAATGATGTGCTAGCAACAATTCCAAAATTAGATGTTAATGCTGATGGGGAGCTTAAATTTCGTGGAAGTACAGAAGTTAAGGTACTTATCGATGGTAAAATGAGTGGCTTGCTTGGGATGAGTCCAGCTGATATTTTAAGGAATTTGCCTGCTGCAGATGTTGATCGTGTGGAAGTCATGTCGAGCCCATCTGCAAAATATGATGCTTCTGGTTCTGCAGGTATTGTGAATATCATTATGAAAAAGGAAAGGGCAAAAGGCTTAAATGGAAATGTTTCGGCTAATTATGGTACGATCAATAAGCATGGAAGTAGAGCAGCTCTTAGTTGGAGAACAGGTAAATTGAATTTTTCTGGTTCTTATAATTATTTAAATGAATGGGCTGGTCGCGATTATGAAATCAATAGAACGATAAATATACCAGGAGAGATTAAAACTCTGAAATCGATAGCTGATGTTGATTATGGGAACAAAAGTCATACGACCCAGTTAGGATTAGATTATCTGATTAATGATAAGAATACCTTAAGTTTTTCTGTTACGAATCGAGATATAAAACAAAATTTTAATGGAGTTTATAATAATTTAACTGAATGGTATAATCTAAAAAGCGCTCCATTGGAAAATGATCAGGTGGAATTTACCCCGGAATTATACACTCGAGATAGTGAGATTGATAGAGACTTGAGCTCGTGGTTGTATAATGTTTCTTACATTAGAAAGTTTGCTAAAAAAGGAAGAGAATTATCTATTGATGCAGCCTTCACAGATAATGCTGGAGAAAACTTAGGGAATTATAAAGACACACAAGGAGTTACTGGTGATATTCATAAAATTGAAAGAGAAGAAGCAATTGTGCAGTTAGATTATAAGCAACCAATAGGCGAAAGCAATACTTTAGAAACGGGATATTTGATTCGAACCAATCAGATAAATTATAACGAACCAATAGATATTTCTACGGCATTTGATTATAAAGAAAGTGTTCAAGCATTGTATTTACAATTGAGTGGAAAGAAAGGGAGTTTTGGATACCAACTTGGTCTACGATCAGAGTATACTGATGTAGAAACAAACAAAGAATTAAATGATGATTACTTGGATTTATTTCCAAGTTTACATTTTTCGTATAAATTATCTGATAACAAGCAGATACAATTATCTTACTCGAAAGCAGTTTACCGTCCTAATTCAAGAATGTTGAATCCTTTTCGAAATCGTAATAATCCAGAAAATCAAAGATTTGGTAGTCAGGATTTAAGTGCTTATTACACTAACCAATCTGAATTTACTTATATCTATAAAAGTAAAAAGATAAC
>JADGFH010001011.1 GCA_016743925.1 Labilibaculum sp. | reverse complement strand
AATAAGATTTTTTTAAATTATTATTTATCAGCCTTTCTAAATAGCTTGCATGAACTGTTATTTTTGTAAATAAATGTTTGATAAAAGGACAGAAATTAGAATCTTTATCTTCTGTTAGTTGGCTAACTAAACTATTCATGAATTGGAATAATCCATAAGTAAAATGTAGTATTAAAAGATTTGTTATTTTGATTGTTTTTTTCACAATAATATCTCTAGTTTTTCATGTAAATGTTAAGCTTATCAAAAGATAGTGAGTGGCTGTATAGCTACACAGTTACCATTAAATAAAATCATCATAATCATTTAGTAACGCTTCAATTACTCAACAAAATAAATTTACGGAAGTATCACCAAACGAATTACAACTATTACGTAAATTATCACTTAATAATGACTAATAACCATTATCCTTAGACTAAGAATAAAAACACTTAAAATATTTCAATTTTTATTAAAAAAAATTAAACAGTAACAATAAACCTCAACAAAATATCATAATTTATTAGGAGCTAAAAATAACACTCTACATTTTCAAATTTCCTAATCATATAAGGCCTTACACCACTACTCTTCTTGAATTTTTATTAGGTAAATTAAAATTCAGATGTAACTTTACCGTATAATTTTGAAATATCATGAGCAAAAGAGATCTTAAAGAGTACCTACAACAACTAACAAAAGAACAACTAAAGGAACAAATTACTGATTTATATAGCCGATTTAAGGAGGTGAAAGAATTCTATGACTTTGCTTTTGATCCTCAGGAAAATAAATTATTAGAAGAATGTAAATTCAAAATTTCGAAAGAGTACTTTCCTGTTTCGGCTCGAAAAGCCAAAATGAGACGTTCTGTTGCCCAAAAAATTATTCGACATTTTAAAAAACTAGGTGTAGAACCAAATTTAATTGCTGATGTAATGCTTTATCATATTGAGATAGCGCAAACTTACACATCGAACAAATACGTTAAGCAAGAATCCTTCTACAAAAGTATGTTGAAATCTTTTTCTGAAACAATTGTGTATTTAGATGAGAATAGAATTCGAAAAGATTTTCAAGAGCGATTAATTAGAATTGCTGATGATGCCGCAGAACAAAATTGGATAAATTGGAGAGGCTTTGAAAAACAAATCAAAATAGTGTAGTAAATCAGGAAACCAGATCCTTAATTATCTCCTTTACAGAGCGAATGCTTTTCACAGATTCAATGCTTGGGCCAGCGCACCACACATTCTGATAGCTTGCCTTAAAGGCTGATTTCTTAACCTTATTTATTCCTTGCCAGGCAAGAAGTAATTTGGCATATTTTTTCAGATATGGACTGTTGTTTATTAACCATTCCAAAAAACTAGGTTTGGTTCCTAGTTTCTGAACAAATGGAGTATTAATTACCGTAAGTGCTGAACCAGTTAGTTTAGTCGATTTTACAATATCTTTGTTTCCATATTTAACCACGGCATTTTTATATTCCATGGAAACCTCAGATTCATGGGTAGCTATAAAAATACTTCCTATAGAAACTCCTGAAGCTCCCCACTCTAGCATCTGATTAATGTTTTTTTTACTGGTAATACCTCCAGCAGAAATGATAGGTAAGGATGTCTTTTTTAACAATTGATGAATTAAACTTTCTGCAGATAGGCTTCCACAATGACCACCAGCTTCTGAGTTGACAGCAATTAAAGCATCTGCACCAAGTAATTCCACTTTCTTTGCATATGCAGCATCGGTTACATCGCAAAACACTTTTATTCCTTTCGGTTTGCAGGCATTTATCACCTCTTTAGGATTCCCTAGAGAAGTAATAATATAATTAACTTTCAGCTCAAGTAGCTTTTTAAGCTGCGATTTGTATTTGGTGTTAGATTTATTTACAATCAAATTAACTCCAAACGGCTTATTGGATGCTTCTCTTATCTCCAAAATAGCGTTTCTGAGCTCATGATCGGTCCGATAATTAAGAGCAGGAAAAGCGGCTGTACAACCACGATCTAATGCAGCAATTACCATAGCTGTATTTGAAATCAAAAACATTGGAGCAAGTAAAATTGGATGTTCAATGCCCAATAAT
>JADGFH010000229.1 GCA_016743925.1 Labilibaculum sp. | reverse complement strand
AACTTCATATACTTACACAGTAACAGTATCAGATGGCACCAATACTTCGGCTGTTGAAACGATTACGATTAACATTACAGATGTAAATGATGTGAATCCAGTTGTTACCGCTTCACAAAGCTTCAATATTGATGAAGATGCAGTTAATACAAATTCAGTAGGAACAGTAGTAGCAACTGATAGAGATGTAACTGCAACAACATATTCAAGCTGGACAATCACAGCGGGTAATACAAATTCTGTATTTGCAATTAACGCTTCAACAGGAGAAATTACAGTGAATGACGTAAATGAATTGGATTATGAAGTAACAACTAGTTATAACTTAACAGTTACTGTTAGCGATGGTATAAATACTTCAGCTACAGAAATAGTTGTAGTGAATGTAAATGATATAAATGATAATGCTCCTGTTGTGAGCCCTTTCCAAATCTTTACTATTGATGAGAATCTAAATACTGATAATATTTTTGGAAGCGTAAATGCTACAGATGAAGATAGTCACCAGGATGATTTAATTGATTGGAAGATTTTGAATGGGAATATTAACAATGCTTTTACAATTAACGCCCATACCGGCCAAATATCAATAAATAACAGTCTTGCACTTGATAGGGAATCTTTTGATGAATTTGAATTAGAAATTACCGTTCGTGATGGAGAGTTGTTATCTGAACCTGAAACAATAACCATCCAGCTAAATGATCTAAATGATAATCGTCCTGTAATAGCAACAAATCAAACCTTTAATTTGGATGAAAACTCAGTAGAGAGTATGCTAATTGGCAAACTTGCAGTAACAGATGCTGATGTTTCAGAAACAGTTTATCAAAACTGGACAATCACAAGTTTTGTTGATCTAGACGGAAATGGTAATAATGCGATTGCTATTGATCCTGATACCGGAGAATTAAGAGTTAACGATCCATTGGATTTTGATTTTGAAAAAACTCAAAGTTTTAGCTTACTAATAAAAGTTTCTGATGGAACAGGTTTTAGTTTGGAAGAAGAAGTGATTATTAACATCAATAATTTGAATGACAATGTTCCAAACATTACAGCTAATCAAAATTTTTCTATAACTGAAAATTCAGCTAACGCAACAAGTTTAGGAACTGTTTTAGCAACAGATAGAGATGTAATGGCAGCTACGTTTAGTGATTGGACAATCACTGCAGGAAATACAAACTCTGTATTTGCAATCAATTCTTTAACTGGAGAGCTTACGGTAAATTACTCGAATAAATTGGATTACGAATCAACGATTAGTTACGTTTTATCAGTGACTGTAAGTGATGGTTTAAATACATCTATAGTTGAAGATTTGATAATTGTAGTTAATAATGTAAATGAAGTTCCAAGTGCTATTCAATTGTCGAACCCAACAATTGCTGAGAATACCGCAATTGGAACAGAGATTGGAATATTAACTACGAGTGATGTTGATGCAAATCAAACTTTCACTTACTTGGTAGCTGATATTGAGAACTTCAAGATTGTGGGAGATAAGTTAGTAAGCAAAACAGCCTTTGATTTTGAAACACAGAATACTTATGCTGTCGAAATTACAGTAACTGACCAAGGTGGTTTAACTTATAATCAAAGTTTCAGTATTCAAATATCAGATGAGAATGAAGCCCCAATAGCTATCTCCTTGTCAAACGTAACAATCATCGAGAATTCCGCAATTGGAAAGGAAGTTGGAGAGTTAACAGCCACAGATGTTGATGCTGACCAAACTTTTACATACAGTTTAGCTGATAATACGAATTTTGCAATTGTAGGAGATAAGCTAGTGAGTATTTCAGAACTTGATTTTGAAGTACAGAACTCTTATTCTGTTGAAATAACAGGGAGCGATCAAGGTGGTTTGACTCACAAGCAAAACTTCATAATTGAAATTACAGATGAGAATGAAGCACCAACGGCAATTGCATTGTCGAACGCAACAATCACCGAGAATGCTACAATTGAAACAGAAGTGGGAGAATTATCAGCAACAGATGTTGATGCTGACCAAACTTTTACATATAGTATATCGGAGAATAAATATTTCGAGATAGAAGGGGATAAGATTGTTTCTAAAGAGGTATTTAACTTTGAAGATCATATTAGTTACTCAGTAAAAGTAATTGTAACAGATCAAAGCGGATTAAGCTACGATGATAGATTTACTCTTCAGGTAGTAGATGTAAATGAAGCGCCAGAATTTTTATCAGATCCTTTGCTTGAGGCTCAATCGGGTGAGAATTACACTTACATGATAGAATATCATGATGATGATGAATCAGGATGTAATTTGACGGCCATTGAAATACCTAGTTGGTTAAAATTAGAGAATAATGAAGATGGAACGGCAATCTTAAGTGGAATACCAACCGAGGCAGGTACATTTAATGTGATTTTAGAAGCTTCGGATAATGAATATACTACGGAACAAGAATTTACAATAATTGTTGAAACAGTCACCGGAATTGAAGATGTTATAATTGTACCAACAGTTCGAATCTATCCAAATCCAGTTGTTCGCGAATTGCATATTGATCTATCTGATTTTAGAAATGATGAGATTACAATTTCATTGCATAGCATGACGGGGAGCTTGGTATTTAAAGAAGAGCATCAAAGCGTTGGCAGAAAAGTAAAACTTATAAAATCTGTTCAACAATTACAAAGTGGCGTTTATCTTTTGCTTATTGAATCGGAAGGATATCGAAAAAGCTATAAAATTGTAAAGCAATAAAGAGGTAAATTTAATAGTCAGTAGGAAGCCAAAGTCATCATTGCGATGACTTTCTTTTTAGCTTAAGTTCAAATAATTAATGATATAGAAATAGGGGAAGAGTAAAAAATAAATTAGTTTTGTGCTTTAAGTATTAAGATATACAAGAGAGTAATCTTTTGTATATATGGAAAAATCAGCGGAAACGTCCGCAACTGGTTTATTTTTATTTATTTACACTGTGTAGCGACAAATATTGGATTTGGCGCTCCATCCTAATTAAAACTTTAGAAGGATGAAGAGAGACATTTTAGAAATCTTGAAATCGTACAATTTAGAATTGAATGATCAAAAGGTTAGCAATCAGGTAAAAGCGATTTTAACTTCTGATTTTGATTCTTTGTACACTGTTGAGAATTTAAAGACAAATTTCTCGTTAATTGATTTAACGACTTTGAATTCTACCGACACCCACGCAAGAGCAAAAAGTTTTGCAGAAAATGTAAATAACTTCCAGAATGATTTTGACATGCCGAATGTTGCAGCAATCTGCGTATACCCATACCAGGTTCCAATATTAAATGAAAACTTAAAAGCAGAAGGCGTAAATATTGCCTCTGTTGCCGGTGTTTTCCCATCTTCTCAATCTTTTATTGAAGTTAAAGCATTAGAATGTAAAATGGCTGTTGAAAAAGGAGCTGATGAAATTGACATTGTCATTTCAATTGGAGCTTTTTTAGAGGGAAACTATCAAACCGTGTTCGAAGAGATTGTAACACAAAAAGAAGCTTGTGGAAAAGGGCATTTAAAGGTGATCTTGGAAACAGGGGAGTTAAAAACGGCAACAAATATTCGTACAGCATCAATTATTGCAATGGAAGCTGGGGCTGATTTTATTAAAACATCAACTGGTAAGGTTCCGGTTAATGCAACTTTGGAGGCTGCTCACATCATGACTCAGGCCATTCAGGAGTATTTTAATAAAACAGGTAGAATGATTGGTTTTAAACCTGCAGGAGGGATCTCAACAGGCAAAGATGCTATTGAGTTTTTTGCAGTATCTAAAAATAATTTAGGAGAAGAATGGTTGAATAATGACTATTTACGAATTGGAGCTTCTAGTTTGGCCAACAATATTTTATCTGAAATTCATTTTATAGAGAAAGGTGAAAAGAAAGACATAAAATATTTTTAAAAGAGATTAATAATTAAGTTAAAAGTCGGATATTTTCCGGCTTTTTTTTATTTACTTGCAATATATTTATTTAACACCGCAATTAAATTGTTAATATTTTCATGAACACTGAATCCCACTATCTGCTAAAAAAGAGAATTCAAGAACTGGAAACAGAAGCAGAAAGACTACGCGGATTAATTCCGCAAGAGTATATTACTGAGGAGCTTATAGATCAAATTTCATTAAATAGCGCTACAGATACAGTCTCTGTAGTGGATACTAATTATACTTTGGTGGAAGTAAGTGATAAGCGATTGGTTGGTACCAATTTGAAACGCTCTGAAGTATTAGGCAGTAGGTGTTATAATATTTTTTATGATTTGGATAATCCATGCGAAGAGTGCACGATTAAAGAAGTGATTGAGAGTCAAAAGCCCGATCGTTTTCTAAAGTCATACATGGAGAACAGTAAAATTAAATTTGAAGAAAAATACATTTCTCCTGTAATAAATAAAAATGGTATTGTCGAAAGAATAATAGTCCAGAGTAAGGATATTTCTAGCTATTATCACTTAGTAGATAGAGTTGGCCAAAGAGAAGAATTTTACAAAAATACATTTGAATCAGCAGGGGATGCTTTTCTTGTTCATGATGAAAGAGGACAGTTAATTGAGTTTAGTTTGCGCTTATGTAAAATGTTGGGATATTCTGAAAAAGAGTTATCTCAATTGAATGTAAATGAAATAGATGACCCCATTCACTCTAAAGATTTTACGACTAGAAAGAATGAAATAGATATCAATGGAACAGCAATTTTCGAAACTAATCTAATTCGTAAATGTGGCAAGAGAATTCCTGTTGAAGTAAGTGCTAATATAAATCTATTTGCAAATACAAAAATCTATTTTGTTGCCATTAGGAATATTGAAAAAAGAAAAATTGCAGAGCATAAATTAAGCGAGAGTGAGGAACGATTTAGAACCTTAGTAGAAAATGCTCCAGATTTAATTATGCGTTTCAATAGAGATCATAAGCACATATTTGTAAACTCTGCCTCAAATAGTGTATTGAGTATAAAACCAGAGGTTTTTATTGGTAAAACACATTTCGAAATGGGATTTCCGACTGATATGTGTGAGTTTTGGGAGGAAGAAATGAATTTAGCCTTTGAAAGTAAACAACAACATTGTGTTGAGTTTACCTTAACGCTTGGCGAGGAGGTTCATTATTTTGAATGGCAATTAATTCCAGAGTTGAATTTAGAAGGAGAGAGCGAGACACTAATGGCGATTGCTAGAGATATTAGTGTTAGAAAAAGAACTGAAATAGCTTTAAGCGAAGCCGTTAAAACAAAAGATAAGTTTTTCTCAATTATAGCTCATGATTTAAAGAATCCTTTTAATGCTTTGTTGCCAATAGCTAAAAATTTATATCTTAATTGTAATGAGATGTCGCGAGAACAAATTATAGAGTTTTCAGAAATTATTTATTCTTCGGCATCACAGGAATATAAGTTGCTAAATAATCTTTTGGAATGGGGTAGGTCGCAAATGGGAAAAATTTCTCATAATCCTAAACAAATAGATTTGAAGAAAATAGTCACTTCAAATCTATTGTTACACAAAGCTAAAGCAGATAATAAAAAGATAGCTGTAAGTATTGATCTTCCTAATGGAAGTATGGCATTTGCAGATGAATACATGATTGATACAGTGATCCGAAATCTGTATTCTAATGCATTGAAATTTAGTAGTGCAGGTGGTAAAGTGAATATTAAAATAAGAATAAATCAATCCAAGGCTATTATCAGTATAGAAGATAATGGTATTGGCATAAGTGCCGAAAACCAGAAGAAACTCTTTAGAATTGATACCAATTATACTCGAATGGGTACTGATGAGGAATCAGGAACTGGTTTAGGATTAATTCTTTGTAAAGAATTTGTCGATCAGAATAACGGAAAAATAGCCGTAGTGAGCACCGTAGAAAAGGGAAGTGTTTTTTCTGTAGAATTACCCCTCAAATAAAGGTTTACTTGTTTCTAGAAATGGTGTACTCAACCAGATTAATTAATGACTCTCTAGCTTCCGAAGTAGGAAATTCATATAAGATATCCATTGCTTTTTGCTTGTACTCAATCATTTTCTCACTTGTATAATCAATACCTCCATTATCCTTAACAAAAGCAATTAACTCGTTAACCTTAACTTTGTCTTTGTTGTGTTTACGAATAATTTTTAAAGCCCAACGTCGATCTTTATCAGATATATTTCTTAAAACATAAATCAACGGAAGGGTTAACTTCTTTTCTTTTATGTCGTTACCTGTCGGTTTTCCAATGTTGCCTTGTTTTTCGTAGTCAAATAAATCATCCTTCATTTGAAAAGCAATTCCTAAATACGATCCAAATTGTTTTAATTTTTGCTGATCTTCTTTAATTGCTCCAGCCGAAATGGCACCCAACTCTGTACAAGAGGATATTAAACTGGCCGTTTTCTTATAAATAATATCAAAATAAACCGCTTCAGTAATGTTTAGCTTTCGTGATTTTTCAAGCTGAAGTAGTTCTCCTTCACTCATTTCCCGAACAGCATTAGAAACGACTTTTAATTGTCCAAATTCATTATTATCCAAAGCGATTAGTAAACCCTTTGACAGTAGAAAGTCACCTACCAAAACAGCAGCTTTAGTTTTCCATAAGGCATTTACAGAGAAAAATCCTCTTCTTTCGTAAGCTTCATCTACAACATCATCATGAATTAAAGTTGCCGTATGTAGCAGCTGGGTTAGGGCTGCAGCAGTGTAGGTAGAGTCCTTAATAGTACCAGCTAACTTAGCACTTAAGAATACCAAAATAGGTCTTATTTCTTTACCTTTCCGCTTGATAATGTACCTGTTAATGATATTTAGCAAGCGTACTTTGGTTTTCATTGAATCCTTAAAGTAGGTCTCAAATTGATCCATCTCTTTCCTTACAGGAGCTTTGATGTCACTAACACTGATTTTCTTCAAATTCATAGCAACCAAAGTTAATAATTTATAGTTCTAATAAAACGCAGCGATTCAAAATTTTCGGATTCAGAACTCTTCTATTTATTAAGACTTTAACTAAATTATATACAAAATCAGAAATTTAACTATTTCAATATGAATATGTAGTTCATTAACGAATATATTTATATATTTGCATTTGATACTTTACGTGAATAATCTTTGTGTATGAAAATTAAAGAATTAGAACGTGAAAAGCTCGAGCAGGCCGCGAATATGCTAAAGGCTATTGCGCACCCAATGAGAATTGCAATTTTGGGGTATCTGGAGGACGGAAAAAAGCTTACAGTGACTGAAATTCATGAATTATTAAAAATAGAGCAATCAACTACATCTCATCATTTGGGAATTTTAAAAGATAAAGGCGTTCTTTCTTCTAAGAGAGAAGGAAAAAATACATACTATTTTTTAAAGCATTGTAGTCTAAGTAATATTGTTGATTGTATCAGCAATTGTACTCACGGATAAAAAAATAAAGAACCAGTTATTACTGGTTTTTTTTATGCAAAATAAAAAATGGCAAAAGTTAGATTAACCAAGGAGTTTCGTTTTGAAATGGCTCATGCCTTATGGAATTATGATGGGCTTTGTAAAAATATCCATGGGCATTCATATATTCTTTTTGTAACTGTAATTGGGGAACCAATAACAGATGAAAGTAATCCCAAATTGGGAATGGTGATGGATTTTGGCGATTTAAAGAAAATCGTATCAGAAGAGATTGTTGATCAATTAGATCATTCTGTAGTATTGAGTAAAGCTACACCTAATTTGGAACAGTTGAATATCGATCAAATGTTCGAGCGCTTTTTTATCACAGAATATCAACCTACATGTGAAAATATGATTGTTGATTTTGCAGAAAGAATAGTACAGCGCTTACCTCTAGATGTGAAACTTCATTCCTTAAAATTACACGAGACAGCTACTTCTTTCGCAGAATGGTATGCCGAGGATAACTAAATAATAGTAAAAAATATAGAAATAAACCTGAAAGTAATTTCAGGTTTTTTTGTGTATTGATAATTGCGCAAGAGCTATTATCTTGTACTTTTGTTTGAATACAATTAACATTTAGAATCTTATGCACTCATCAAGTTCCAATTCCGGTAAAAAGTTATTTTTATTAGATGCTTTTGCCCTGATATACAGATCATATTACGCTTTTATTAAAAATCCGAGATTTACTTCTACAGGAATAAATTCTTCGGCTATGCTTGGTTTTACCAATACTTTGTTGGAGGTAATTGAAAAAGAGAAACCATCACATATTGCAGTTGTTTTTGATCCAATTGGCCCAACTTTCCGTCACGATATGTTTAAGGAATATAAGGCACAACGACCGCCAATGCCTGATGATTTAAGAAAATCAATTCCTTACATCAAATCGATTATTCAGGGTTTCAACATACCCGAATTTGATGTTGCTGGTTACGAGGCCGATGATGTGATTGGAACTTTAGCTAAAAAGGCTGAGAAGGAAGGATTTACAGTTTACATGATGACTCCTGATAAGGATTACGCTCAATTGGTGAGTGATAATATATTCATGTATAAACC
>JADGFH010001010.1 GCA_016743925.1 Labilibaculum sp. | reverse complement strand
TGTCCCGTCCTGAAATAGGTTTACACAAAAAAAGTAAACTTATGGAAAACGCAGAAAATCAAGGGTATAAAAAACGTACCCAAAAAGATTACACAATGAGTTTTAAACTCCAAGTTGTGCAAGAAATTGAGTCGGGAGAATTAACAATAGCAGATGCTTTAAAAAAATATGGGATACAATCTCATGGCACAGTATTAGGTTGGTTGAAAAAATTTGGTAACTTTGATAGAGAACTTTATGTTAAAAGTATGAATAATAAAACAATCGATCAGAAAAATTTCGAGTTAGAGCAAAAGCTCAAATTGCTTGAAAAACAAAAGGCTTTTTTGGAGAGAGAGTTGAATTTGCGAGACCAAAAAGCCATAATGTTTGATGCTATAGTGCAGGTTGTAAAGGAGGACTATAATATCGATTTATTAAAAAAAGTTACGCCCGAGCGATGCGCATCTACCTTGAAAAAGGGGGCAAAAACATCACGATAGGTTGCAATATCCTCGGGAAAAGTCGTCAGGCTTATTACAAAAACCTGAAAGCTGTATCCACAAAACGCTCTAAAGCTGGAGAAGTTGTAGTAATGGTAGATAATATTCGTCGTAAAATGCCACGCATAGGTTCACGAAAATTATATTATCTGCTTAATAATGAATTGCATAATATAGGAGTGGGACGTGATAAGTTTTTAAGGATTTTAAAAGCAAATAATCGTTTAATAATTCCAAAAAGAAGCTATAAAATCACAACAAATTCGCATCACCGATTTCGCAAACATAAAGATATTGTCTCAAATACTACAATAAATCGCCCTGAGCAAGTGTGGGTTAGCGATATAACATATATTGGGGGACGAAATAATCATTGCTATTTGGCACTTATTACCGATGCATATTCAAAAAAAATTGTTGGATATGATTTAAGTAATTCACTTAGCACGGATAGTTCGTTGAGGGCTTTAAAAATGGCTGTAAAACATCGAAAATACGAAACTCCGCTTATTCATCACTCTGATAGAGGTCTGCAATATTGCAGTGATATCTATCAAAAAACACTGCAAAAAAGTAAAATACGAGTTAGTATGACCGAAAAATATGACCCTTATGCAAACGCTATTGCCGAAAGGGTTAATGGCATTTTAAAACAAGAATTTTTGTTGGAAGAGTATAACTGTTCAACAGATATATTGAGAAAAATAGTTACTGAATCGATAGGTGTTTATAATAATAAGCGACCGCATTTATCATGTTATATGCTTACGCCAGAAGAGATGCATAAACAAAATAAATTAGTGAAACCTATTTATGGGCAAAAAGCAAAATCAACAATTGGAGTTAACTCCAATTGTTGATTAAGAAAATTAATATATATTTGTATCATTAACCTGTAAACTTTTTTCAGGACGACATAACTTATATTAAAGAATAGAAGCTTTCTCTATGTCTTTAAAGTATTTGTAAGTCTCTACTTTTAACTGAGCAACGGACTCTTCATCACAAACGATAATGCCTTTTTCGTGTATCTGCAAAGCTGAAACTGTCCACATATGATTTATGCCCTCTTCTATAGCGTGTTGAAGTGCTGTAGCTTTGCCATAACCATTTACGATGATAAGAACTTCATCTGAATCCATAACTGTTCCAACTCCAACTGTAAGCGCTGTTTTAGGAACTAAATTAAGGTCTCCATCGAAGAAACGTGCATTCGCAATAATTGTGTTATGTGTCAACGTTTTCTGACGTGTACGTGAGCTAAGAGATGAACCTGGTTCATTGAAAGCAATATGACCATCTGGTCCTATACCTCCAAGAAAAAGATTTATTCCTCCAGCTTCCACAATTCTACTTTCATAGTTTGCACACTCTGCAACTAAATCTTTGGCATTACCATTAAGAATATTAATATTCTCTGGGTTAATGTCAATGTGATTAAAGAAATTTGTGTACATAAAACTATGGTAGCTTTCAGGATGTGACTCTGGAAGTGCTACATACTCGTCCATGTTAAACGTTACAACATTCTTAAATGAAATCTTACCCTCTTTGTGTTTTCTAACAAGCGCTTGATAAGTGCCTATTGGAGTTC
>JADGFH010000228.1:6211-8544 GCA_016743925.1 Labilibaculum sp. | reverse complement strand
CTGTTAGTTGGGGTGCAAAATTTGTACGATATATTCTTTTGGCTGTTATTGTTTTTGCTTCCTTAAAATTTATAGGAGTATACGAAATGATTGGATTGTTTTAAGCTTAATCTAACTGGAAATGATAAGTTATTGTTCCTTGTTGGTATGCAGGAGCTTTGCTATCAGAATTGAATTTTGCTTTTAAAGCAGCTTTTTTGGCGGCGTCAAATAAAATTGAATTACTAGTTGTGGATCCTGGCATTCCTGGGCGAGCACTAACAACCTTTCCATTTTTATCTACAGTTATTTCAACTACTACCTTTCCACTTTCTTGTAGGTTGTAATGTGGCTTAGGAATAGATAAGGAGTTTCTGCCATTTAAGGAATAGGATACGCCTTTATTACCTAAACCAGACCCATTGTAGTTATCAGAATCAGGGGAACCGTTAGGAGCTCCTTGATTTCCTGATGGAAAGGTTTTGCCTTGAGATGTATTGGAAGAAGTTCCTTGACCAAAAACATTTTTTGCTTTGTTGTTGATATTGGCAATTTTTTCTTGGCGTTCGGCTTCTTCTTTTCTTTGTCTCTCTATTTCGGCTAGCCTTTTTCGTTCCGTTTCAGCTTCTTGCTGTCTTTTGATTTCTTCCTGACGTTGCTTTTCTTTTTCAATTTTATTCAAGCGATCTTGTTCAGCTTTTAGCTTTCTGTTTTTTTCCTTTACCGCTTTCTTTTTTGCAGTTTCTTCTGCCGAAGGCACCGAAGGGGCATCTTCTGTATCTTGAGTTAGTATTTTTTCAGTTGCAGAAGCAGAGGATTTCTCTGGCGTTGATTGACTAGGCTGAGGTTTTGGTTTTGCAGCCGGAATAATCACTTGTTTTGCTCTGGAAGGGGCAGGATCTTTTCTCCCTAAACCTTGATTACTATTTCCAAAATTTACAAGAATACCTTCCTCTTCTGGTAAAGGGAGTGGTATTCTAAAGCCTAGATAAAACAATAAGGCAAGTAATCCTATATGGAAAATAATAGTACCCACATAACCGATTCTTTTGCTCTTTGAATTGCTCATCTACTTTTTTGTTATCAGGAGAATAAGCTTGCATTTATGCAAGCTTAAGAAAATTATTTAGCTCTCGTGGCCAATATCAATTTATACTTATTGTTTTTGGCAATGTTCATTACCCTTACAACTTGTTCCATTGGAACCGATTTATCAACATGTAAAGATATTGTAGGTTCCTCTTCTCTTGCTAAACGTGTGTGTAAGCGATTTTCAAGTTGTGAAAATGGCACAGGCGTAGTTTCGATGAAGAAATTCAATTTCTTGTCGATAGATACCGTTGTAATTGGTTTTGCCGAAGTTTGATTCTTACTTTTTGGCAGCAATAATTTTAGTGCGTTAGGAGCAATAAGTGTTGATGTTACCATAAAGAAAATAAGTAACAAGAACACAATATCCGTCATAGACGACATGCTAAAATTAGCATTTACCTTATTTCTGGTTTTTAAAGCCATGTGTAGATTACTTAATTGGTTCGTTCAATAAATCCATAAATTCGGTAGTTGTAGCTTCCATATTAAAAACGACTTTTTCTACTTTGGCTACTAAAATATTATAAGCGAAATAGGCTATAATACCTACAATAAGACCAGCTACAGTAGTTACCATTGCAGTATAAATACCATTTGCTAAAAGTGAAACATCAATATTATTTCCAGCATTCGCCATGGCGTAAAAGGCTTGAATCATTCCCATAACAGTTCCTAAGAAACCAATCATAGGAGCAGCACCAGCAACTGTTGCCAAGGTAGGAAGGTTTTTTTCTAATTTAGATACTTCCAAATTACCTATGTTTTCAATAGCTGCATTTACATCATTCAAAGGACGACCAATTCTTTTGATTCCTTTTGAAATCATTTTAGAAACAGGAGTGTCGTTTGATTCGCATAAAGCTAAGGCCGAATCCATTTTACCTTCGTGAATATAATCTCTGATACGATTCATGAAATTTGAATCTTTTTTTGAAGCTCTACGGATTGCGAAATATCTTTCCATAAAGATATACATAGCAATTACTGATAAAGCTAATATCGGAATCATAATCCATCCACCTTTAATGGCAAGATCAATAAAATTAAGGGAAATTTCGGTTGCTTCCGCTCCTTCTTCCACAATTGGAGTTTCAACTTGTGCCGAAGCTTGAATACCTGCTAATATCAAAAGATAATTCATATTTACTATTTTCTGGTTTAATCTAACACATAAAAAAACGAGATATAATATAAAATATTATATCTCGCTAAATTAATATTATTGTTTCTTATTCCCCACACATTAAATGGGAAAATAATAC
>JADGFH010000228.1:0-6201 GCA_016743925.1 Labilibaculum sp. | reverse complement strand
GGCTAAAAGAGAAATTTTCTTGAAATACCAAATGAAATCAATTTTTTCCATTCCCATTGCAGCAACACCAGCAGCAGAACCAATAATTAAGATTGATCCTCCTGTTCCAGCACAATATGCTAGGAATTCCCAGAATAAACCATCTTGAACAAAGTGAGCAGCATATCCAACAGCTTCAGCACCTTCGATAGGATACATTCCCATTGCAGCAGCTACTAGAGGTACATTATCAACGATAGATGATAGAACCCCAATAATAAGGTTGATGATATAAATGTCGTGAACATTATCATTAAGCCATTGAGCTAAAATATCTAGATGACCAGCTGATTGCATACTGGAAACCGCAGAAAGAATTCCTAAAAAGAACAATACGGTCGGCACATCTACTTTTTTCAAAACGCCAGTTACATTTAAACGACTTTTGAAATCTACATCTTTATTTTTGTGCATTATTTCGGTAACAACCCACATTACACCTAAACCAAATAACATCCCTAAATAAGGAGGTAGGTGAGTAACTGTTTTAAAAATAGGAACAAATAATAGTGCAGATACACCTAAGCATAGAATGAATAATTGTTCTTTATGCGTAGTATATTCTTTACTATCTCCATTTGATAATGCAGGTCGGGTAACATTACCTTTAATGTATGTAGTTACAATAATTAGAGGCACAAGCATAGTAAACAAACTTGGTACTATTACTCTAGTAATAATATTGAAAGTTGTTACCTGTCCACCAATCCAAAGCATAATGGTAGTTACATCACCAATAGGAGACCATGCACCACCAGCATTAGCGGCTAATACTACCATTGAAGCAAAGAACCAACGATCTTTTTGATCATCTATTAGTTTACGAATTAAAGCTACAATTACAATCGTAGTTGTTAAATTATCTAAGGCAGCAGACATGAAAAAGGTTAAAATACTAAGGATCCAAAGTAGTTTAATCTTATTGGTCGTTGTAATTTTATCAGTAATAATCTTAAATCCTTGGTGTTGATCTACAATTTCAACAATTGTCATTGCTCCAAGCAAGAAAAATAAGATTGATGAAATTTCAGAAAGGTGATGAAGAACTTCATGGTGGGTAATGAAATGAAGCATTCCTTCTGCACTGTCTTGATCTGGGTTGCTTGCAGCAAAATTATTCCAAGCAGTACTTACGCCAGAGGAGAGAATATCAACGCCTCCAAATACATAAAGAACCCAAGTTATAACTCCAATTAAAAGCGCCGAAGCTGCTTTGTCAATTTTTAGTGGATGTTCCAGAGCAATAGCAGCATACCCGAGAACGAAAACCACAACCATTAGTGTAAACATAGTAATTGATTTATTATTGAGTGAATTAATTTTTTCTTAGCAAGCTGCTAATATAATAATATTTGCGCTTTTAAATCAAAGCCAATTAAAGAAAAAAATCCATTATAAAATCTGTTGAAAAACATTGATAATGTATTTTTCAAACACTATTTCTGTAGATTTTAGCTAGTCTTTCTTTTCTTCTTTATTCGGGCTAAGGAAATTGAGGTATTTTTTCACTAATCCAGAAAAGGTATTGAACTCTTCTTTGTAAAAAATACCAATTCCTTGCGTGTTTCTTGAATCTTCGTACACTAAATACTCATTGGAACGTGTAAAAGCTTTTAGTTGTAGTTTGCCTTTTTTATCAAGCCTAATATTCACATCAAAATCGCCAACGATATCATTGTCTCTATTTTGACTGTTACTTGTACCAACATTTCCATTAATAGTTACTTTATCGTCAAAGACCTGGGTTGAAAGTGCCAATTCAACTTCATCGCTGGTTAGATTATCTCCAGGACGATAGCTTACGCCAATATCAAAATCATTACTAATTTGACTAAGCCAGTTCGATAGTTGGTTGGATAGTAATTCACTTGTTGTTACACCGACAGCATAACTTGAGTTCTTATTTTCGAAGTCAGGATCTGTTGACCTTAGGTGCTCTGGCGTATAAAATCTATTTAATACTAGTAAAGAGAGAATTTGTTTATTCATTTCATCTTCAGTCGAGAATAGGCCTTCTAGAATACTTTGCGTTTGTTGATCGAGAGTAGGAAAATCGATACTAAATTTAATATTAGGGTTTGAGAGCTTTTGGCTCAAATTCATATTACATTGAACAGGTACTTTTTTAGTATTGTCGATGTATGGAGTATTTAAAAGGAGGTCATATAAAGTAGTTTTTACATTGTACATGGCATTAATATTTACTGTTGCATCGTAAGGATCTCCTGCCCATTTAATACTACCACCATTTGCCAAATCAAACCTTTTATTGATTACATTCTGAAGTGTAAAAAGATATCTTCCATCTTGAATTGTATAATCACCAAATATTTTGAAATCTCCTTTGGTATCAATTTCGAGTTTTAAATTTCCTGTTCCACGAGCTTTTAATACATCTCCAATTTTCGAATCCATAATGATTTGGATATCAGTTTCAGGAGTAATTTCCAAATCACAATTCATTCGAATGCCTGATAAATCTATTTTATATTCTTCGTCGATAGTACTTTCAGAATAATAATTTGTATTGACAAAGGTGATGAAATCATTTTCTTCAATGTCACCACTTTTATTTAAAGGAACATACAATTTGGTGTTTTTATCTGTTTTAGCAATAATTTGGATATCTAAGTCATCAACCGAACCAAATAATTGAGTTACACCTGTTACATAAGCTTGTCCATAAAACAACTCATTATCGGTTATTTTTGTATCGAGAACATTAAAACCTAAAGTATTTATTGCAAGGTCTAAATTAAAATTGCTGAATTGTTTATGAGATATAACACCAAAAAAAGTTGCTTTGCTTTTATTCTCGTCATAAAGTTTAAAATCCTGAAATTGGAATTCGTTAGGTGTTATATTAATACTGTCATTGCAAGTGTAACTTGTTTGTAATTCGTTTACTGTAAAAGCAGCATTTTCCAATTTTAATTTCCCAAAGGATATAGGATTATCAGTTGGACCTTCAATGTGCAAATTCCCTGAAGCTTTTCCTTCAATATTCGAAATGTTTTCCTGAAAATAAGGATTCAATAGGTTCAAACGCATTTTATCAATTTGAATATCCATGTTTAAGGAATCTTGTTCAGGAAAATAATTTCCTTCTAGTTCTAACTCTTTACGAGATTTATAATCCGTAAAAGATGAAAAGGATAATTTCTTATCTGTTTTATCCCAATCGCTAAGAAGATAGAAATTACCTAAAGTATCGTTGTTTAGTACCAAATCTTCCAACATGATGTTAGAATTGGACAAACGATTACCATAAAAATCGGAAAGTTGCACATATCCTCGAACGGTACCATCGATACCAATATTTTGTTCCCGAGTTAGGTCATTTAAATTTTTTAAACTTATATTTTCAATTTGAAAATTGATGCTGTCATTCGGATTGTTTGAGATCTTTCCATCTAAACCAAAATATTGATTTTCTCTGCTGATTCTAAAGTTATCAATCTCATAGCTTGTGCTGTCTAAAACAAAATGAGATTCAGGAATATTCCAGACACTATCCGCCATTATAATTGTACTAGGCAGCAAGCTAATATCCCAAACTGGATTGTTACTTATCTTAGATTTTTCAACCTGACCTTCGGCCGAAATAAAACCACTATAAGTAACAGCATCCCAATTGTTCCAAAGTAAACTAAGTTGTACTTTATTATTGCTAGCAATAATCTTTTTTGATAAATTATATATTCTAAAGTTATCGGAAAAACTGAATTTATTTGTGCGACCTTTAAGAACTAGCTTTTTGTTATCAGTAGATAAATCTATTTTTAATTCTTCGAAAGTTTTGTTTTCGAAACTTAGTTTAGGAGACCTGAAATGCATTTCAATTTCCTGTTCTTTTGCATTTAATTTTCCTTTCAAATTGGTGTTAGGAGCTAGTTTTATTTCGGGGAAAAGAAGTTTGGTAATAGGCTCTGTTTCCTTTAAATCTAGTTCGAATTTGAATTGATTTGTGGTATCTGTATTTACAAATTCTTTATCTGGAGCATATGCTGGAAAATAAGAATAAGCAATGTTAGTAATTGAAGAAATTAATTTACCAACTTCATAATTTCCTTCTATTTTGGCATCGGAGATATCAGAATTTAAGATGATTCGTTTAAAACTAGGGGATGAAAAAGAATTAATTGTAAATTTTTGCAATGTAAACTCACCAAGGCTGTTGGTATATTCGGTATCACTAATTTCAATAATTCCGTTGGCATTGTCGAAGCCACTCCCCGCAAAGTTGGCATCCATTGTAAGGCTTAATTCTGCTTTTGGATCTTCCCAATTTAGATGAAGTGGAAATAATTTAGCTTTACGAAGGTGTGAGCTAAACTTCATGGTTGGTATTTCTGTTGAAAAGTCAACATTTCCTTTGAAATCAAAACCGATGTTTGGATCTTCTATTGAGATCTGGCCATCAAATCGAGAATTTGAGAAGAAACCATCTAACGAGAGGTTTTTGTATTCGTAATCGTTAAAATCCACCTTACTGATGTTTCCTTTCATGATTCCTTGGGCAGAAGAAGACTCTGTAAATCCATTAACAGAAACATTTAAGGATACATTCCCAACTTTTTCTTGATCTATTAATCCTCCAAGGTTAAAATCGTTAGCACTTAAATCCCCTTTAAAATTTAATCTATTTCCTCCAGGAATAGGCTTAAACAGTAAATCAGTTTCTAACTTTCCCAAATCGGTGTTAAAATCACCGTAAAAAACAAAATCATTTAAAAAACCATTAAATTTTCCATTGTAATGAATTAATCCAAGATTATCGAAATACTCTGGTAAATTAAAATGTTCTTTCTCATAGCCAGGAATATAAACCTTTTCGATATCAGAAATAGTTGTTGTTAGTTCTTTAAAATCAGCTTCGAGGTAGGCATCTCTTAAGTAGGGGAGTCCGTTCATATAAAATTTGCCTTTAAAAACTGTATTTTCCCCATATACTATATCAATATTTCGACCTTTAAGGTCAAAAACGGTACCATAAACGTGGCCAGATAAATATCCAGTTTCTCTAAATCCTAACAAAAGTTCATTAAAATAGGCTACATCCAAAAAGCTAATTCGCGAAGAGGTAAATTGGAAATCTAGTTGCATTTTTTTTGTAAACTGTTTCCAATAATTTTTACCTGTTTCGTAATTAAAATATAGATGTTTGGCTATTAGTTTGCTATTTTCCGATACAATATTAACATCTTTAAGTCCCCATTGGTGACCAGTGATCCAAGTTCTTGCTTTAAAATCTTTTAATTCGAAGCCAGATTTTTCAATACAATGCATGTGTTGAAGCTGCATATCAAGAGAATCATCTATAATTTTTATATTTCGTGCTTCTAGATTCAGATCTGTGACATAAATATCTTCATAGTTCATCCCAAAATCTTGAGGTTTTCGATTAGCTGTTCGATAACCAAATTGAGAATCTTCCAAATCAATATTTGCAACAGATATATCCCAAGATTTTTGATCGCTCGACTCAGGTTCTTTCTTTGCTCCCGAGTCTAACGAATCTAGAAAAACATCATAGTTGAAGACTCGATCTTTATCTTCATACAGATTTACATAAGCCTTGTTTAAAGTTAGCTTATTAACGTAGATTTGATGTTTTTTGAAATTGAAAGAATCTATTTTTGCTTTTAAACTTCCAATATATAGTAGTGTATCTTTTCGATAATCTTCTACATAAACACCTTTTAGGATAATGCTTTTAAATGGAGAAATATTAACTCCTTCAATTGTGATAGGTGTTTTTGTTTGTTCAGAAATGTAATTTGCAATTTTTTGGCTTGCATATGTTTGAATATGGCGATTTAAAAATATTAAATAGCTTAAAATGGGTATCATAATGATAACCACAAGTGTCCAAATTGATATTTTGAGAAATTTTTTAATAATTTTGTCTTTCTGAGTGTTGCACAAAATTAGCTAAAAAGAAGAAGAATATGACATCCCACTATTGGGATTGAGGAGATTTTTGATTTTTTTAACCATTTATGTGTGTAATACCAGTATTATAAGGATATAAAACAAAAATATGAGTACAATTATATTAGGAATTGAATCATCGTGCGATGATACTTCTGCTTCAATATTAAAAGATGGTGTAATCCACTCAAATATTATTGCCAGTCAGACTGTACATATGGATTATGG
>JADGFH010001009.1 GCA_016743925.1 Labilibaculum sp. | reverse complement strand
CTGCCCGTCTCAAAAATGTTTTTGAATTGGTTTCGAGAGGAATGTAAATAACTGAATCTGCAAATAGGGATGCTTTTAAATCTTCCTTTCCTTGTTTAGGGAGCTTAATATGGTATGGCTGTTCAGATGCAAGCTCGATGTTGTTAGACTTGGCCTGATTTGATTGTTTTTCCTTTTCAGGTGCGCCACATGAAAAAAGACTAAAAAGGAGAAAAAATACGAAGAATTGCATTGCTTTCATTATTTATTGTATAAGTGTATTTAAATAGTTATCAAAAAAAAACATCAAGGGTGAAAGCAGAGCAGTTTGTTCACCTCTCTGCTTTCATTAATGTTACATCATTGCATCATAGTTTCCACCTGAATTTCCAACGATAGAAGATCCTCCATAATAATCATCACCAGAACTACACTAATCACCAGTATATGTACATCCACAACTTGCTCCTCCTTTAAGATGGTTCATTTCTTTTTTTTCTAAATCAGCCTTACTTATCTGGTTCAATTTTAATTTCCCTATTTTTTTCATTTATAAATTTAACAATGCCTTTTATATCCTTTCAACGGCTGGAACACTTAATTCCAAATCTCTTCGCTTTGCGCTAATAGTCAATGCATTTATTATATGTTGCTCTGTAAAGCCAACTTCTAAAATATTCCACGACTTCGTTCCTATTGATTTTATCGAAAAAATAGATGAAAACCTCCTGTACAATATCCGAAACAATATCATTGTCATAAATCATCTTTCGTGCCACACAAAACATAGATTCATAATTATCGGCATATATTTTCTCGAATGATTCCAATTCAGTTGCTTTTAATACTTAGTCGTGATGAAATGTCTTTTGTGACATCAATATTTATTTTTTTATAAAATTCCACTAGCATCCGAAAGTCAGGATTTTAAAATACCTGAGAATCTCATATTTTTGTTTTACCACAAAACATTTAAAATATGGGACTCTTCAGGCGAAACAAAAATAACAATAAACCAATCATTCGACAAATATTAGATTTAGTACCTCGTTGGCTTTTTGAAAGTTGTACCACTACATATAAAACCGACAAAGGCGTTAATAAATACAAGGCTTACGATCAATTTGTGTCCCTAACTTTCGGACAGCTTAATAAGTGTCAAAGTCTGAACGACATATCCGCAGGAAATGGTGTTAGTGAAATCTTTATAAGTGACCTTGGGCTAAGCCAAAGCCCAACACGTTCGACAATGAGCGATGGTAACAAGAATCGGGACTGGCACGTATTTGAGAGTTTAGATTACCGTTTATTAAGCCATTATAACTCGATACTAAAACAAGATCATAATACACATATCATAAAAGAGATTAAGGGCAAGGCAGTTAAACTAATAGATAGCTCAACGATATCCTTATGTCTAGCTATGTTTGACTGGGCAAAGTTTCGGACAGCTAAAGGAGGCATCAAATTACACACAAGTTGGGATTACAATACCATTGCTGAGCTATACAAGAAACGCTGGGATATTGAATTATTTTTCAAGGCTTTAAAACAGAATTTACAAGTCAAAACATTTTGGGGAACTAGTGAAAATGCAGTAAAATCACAAATTTATGTAGCACTAATAAATTATCTGCTTATAAAACGAACTATTTCTAAAAAAATAGTCGCTTTTTCAAATTTATTAGAAAAAACCAGGTTCTACCGGCATCACTATCTGTCTGGATTATGTATGCAGTGAAGTTAGGGAAGGTGTTCGCAAAGTTACTCTCGCAACCCAAACAAAAATAGTTTTTGAGAAAGACTTATTTTCTGAGTAAATTTCAAATCTACAATGAAAACACTGGGCTAGAACATTATTTTTGTCATTTTACCGGAAACTTTCGGATGCTAGTGTAGAAAAAGAAAGAATCAGTCAGATCAATAAAATTGGTTTAATCGCTGCCTAAAACTTAACGAAGTATTGGCTATAGGAATAATAATAAATGAGACAGAAAAGCTTTTCTAGAATATATTTGCAGATATAAATTAGTACTAACATAAAGCCAATCTATCTCATTTCGATGTGATTATTTTCTCTTCGTTAAGAGAAAAAAGA
>JADGFH010000227.1 GCA_016743925.1 Labilibaculum sp. | reverse complement strand
GGTTGAGACCAAGCAGATGATTGATATCTACGGTGAATTTGCAGAGCAACATATGGCTGTTCCTGTATTAAAAGGACACAAAACAGAATCGGAAAGATTCGCAGGAGCTTTAGATACTTATTGTATTGAGGCTTTAATGCAAGATGGAAAAGCACTTCAGGCTGGGACATCTCACTTTTTAGGGCAGAATTTTGCAAAGGCATTCGATGTGAAATTTACAAATAAAGAAGGAAAAGAGGATTTTGTTTGGGCTACCTCATGGGGTGTTTCAACACGTTTAATGGGAGCTTTAGTAATGGCTCACTCTGATGATCATGGCTTGGTATTGCCTCCAAAATTGGCACCAATTCAAGTAGTAATTGTACCAATTTACCGTAAAGCGGATGAATTGGCGAAAATTGCTGAGAAAATCGATCCTCTTGTAGCTAAATTGAAGGCAAAGGGTATTTCTGTTAAGTTTGATGATACCGATAACCGTAAGCCAGGGTGGAAATTTGCTCAATACGAATTAAAAGGTGTACCTGTTCGTTTGGCAATTGGTGCTCGTGATTTAGAAAACGGAACCATTGAGTTGGCTCGTCGTGATACTCTAACAAAGGAAACATTTCCAATTGAAGGTGTTGAGGATGTGATTGAAAATTTGATGCAAGAGATTCAAGATTCAATTCTTCAAAAAGCATTGGACTTCAGAACTGAAAAAACGACTAAGGTTGATTCATATGATGAGTTCAAAGAATTGTTGGAAAGCAAAACAGGTTTTTTCCTTGCTCATTGGGATGGAACTATTGAAACAGAAGAGAAGATTCAAACAGAGACCAAAGCAACTATTCGCTGTATTCCTTTCGAAGGAGATGGTGAAGAGGGTGTTTGTATGGTAACAGGAAAACCTTCTAAGCAAAGAGTTGTATTTGCTAAGTCGTATTAAAAAACGATCATAAAATAGATATAATATCAAACAGTCATCAGTTTTCTGATGGCTGTTTTTTTGTATATTTACTTTTTATATTTAAATAATCGCACAATGAACATACTAAATACCAAAGCTGCAATTCTCTCAACCATCATGGATAAGGCTTCCTTAAAGCAAGTTGTTTATAAAAATACGAAAGAGGTATTTGAAGAATTACGTATAGTAGTTAAAAGCTTAATTGATGAATACAATTCAGAATTAGGACAGGTTGATGAAAATATCCTTTTGGATTTTGAAGACAAAGGTGAATTTGAGTATCAAATTAAAATTGCCTCTGATATTTTGGTTTTTAGTTTACATACAAATGTTTTTCAATTCAATCGTGATCACAATGTTTGGGAACAACCTTATGTAAAAAACAATCCAGACAATGCATATTCTGGAATTATTCATATTTACAATTTCCTTGCAGATTCTTTTAAATATACTCGTTTTGAAGATTTAGGCTATTTAGTAGCACGTATTTTCATTAATCGCGAAAAGCATTACATCGTCGAAGGAAAAAGGCAATTGGGACTTCTTCAGACAGATTTGTCTGTGACAAAAGCAGATTCGGATAATCTTCGAAATATTGTTGAGACAGCAATTAATTATTCTCTAAATTTCGATTTATTGGTTCCACCCTACGATAATGTGAAAATTATGTCGGTGGCGCAGATGTTCGAGAAGATTCAAAATTCAAGAATCCAAACAGGCAAGCGATTGGGCTTTCAGTTTAAATCAGACGATATTTAGTAGAAGAAAGTCTAATTTAGAATGCTATTCGTAATCGAATCTATTCTGATTAAACGATCAATTTCGTAATATTGTAAACGCTTCAAATTTTGGGGCGTTTTTATTTAACTATTGATTTGCTATGCATTTCTAAAATTTAATAGATTAAAACACACCAATGAATACTGTAGTAAATAAGTTTTTAAAATACGTAAAGTTCGATACTGAATCAGATACCGAAACAGGTTTAACTCCGAGTACACCAGGTCAGATGGTTTTGGCACAAGAGCTAACAAAAGAGCTAGAAGAAATGGGTTTAGAAAATGTAAGTCTAGATCCCAATGGCTATGTGATGGCCGTTCTTCCATCAAACTTGGATCATGAAGTTCCTACGGTTGGCTTTGTAGCTCATATGGATACAAGCCCCGATTTTTCAGGTAAACATGTAAAACCACAAATTTGGACTGATTACAATGGAGAGGATATTCTTCTGAATGAGGAGCAAAATATTATTATGAAAGTTGCCGATTTTCCAGAATTAAAACAATACAAAGGCCAAACTATTATTACAACAGATGGAACGACTCTTTTGGGTGCCGATGATAAAGCGGGCGTTGCAGAGATCATGACTGCTGTTGAATACTTGGCTCAGCATCCTGAAATAAAGCATGGTCCTATTCACATTGGTTTTACACCAGATGAAGAAATAGGACAAGGAGCAGATTTCTTTGATGTGAGAAAATTTGCTGCTGATTTTGCTTACACCTTAGATGGTGGAGAAATAGGAGAATTGCAGTACGAGAATTTTAATGCTGCTTTTGCGAAGATTTCTTTCAAAGGTCGTAATGTTCATCCAGGAATGGCAAAAGATAAAATGATTAATTCGATGTTAATTGCCAACGAATTTATCGGACGTTTACCACAAGAAGAAGTACCGGAAAAAACCGAAAATTATCAAGGATTTTATCACTTGATTTCGATGGGTGGAAGTGTTGAAAATTCAAACCTTCAATACATCATTCGTGATTTTGATATGTCTGCTTACCAAGGCAGAAAGCAATTTATTGAAGGATTGTGTGCAGAATTTTGCAAAAAGTATGGAGAGGATAGTGTAAGTCTGGAAATGACCGATCAATATTTTAACATGCGCGAAAAGGTGGAACCTGTAAAATACATTGTTGATATTGCTGAAGAAGCTATGAAACAAGTGGGAGTGGAACCAATGATAATTCCTATTAGAGGAGGAACTGACGGAAGTCGTCTTTCATATATGGGTTTACCTTGTCCGAACATTTTTGCCGGTGGGCATAATTTCCACGGAAGATTTGAATACGTGCCAATAGAATCGATGGAGAAAGCAGTAGATGTTATTTTAAAAGTTGTAGAGTTGATTTCGAAACGATAAGTTATACTATTTAGAATAATGAAGGGCAGCCAAATTGGTTGCCTTTTTTATTCCATCAATTTTTCAAATCTTCGGCCGCCTAAAAACATGGCTTTTAAAATTGGATGAATTTCTTTTCCTATATCGGTAAGACTGTATTCTACTTTAGGGGGAACTTCAGGATAAACCTTTCGGCTGATGATACCATCTTCTTCCAGTTCTTTTAAGTTTTTGCTTAGCATTCGGTCGCTTATATCAGGCAGAAGCTTTAATAATTCGTTGTATCGCTTTGTACTTTGCATTAAGTGCAAAATGATGGTTGCCTTTCGTTTTCCCTTAACGAAATTGATGAATGTATCTATTGGACAATCTCCTTTTTTCAAAATAAAAAAGTTTTTACTTGTTGATAATCAGTAAATCCGAACAAAATGTTAGTAAGCTTACAAAGTGTAAGTTCTTGATTAAGAATATAAATGATAGTAGCTTTGTTGCAAGATAAGGATTTAATTAGGATAAGATATGGATAGCAAAAGAGAATTTAAAGCACTACGAATTTACGAAGAAGAGGGCAAATTCATTAGACGAATTGAGAAGCGGAAAATTGAAGATCTTCCGAAAGGGGAAGTTATCGTGAATGTGAAGTATTCATCTTTAAATTTTAAAGATGCTCTTTCAGTTGCCGGAAACAAAGGAGTAACAAGAAAATATCCACATACACCAGGTATCGATGCCGCTGGAATTGTAGAACATTCGACTAGTGAAAAGTTCAAGATTGGCGATGAAGTGATTGTGACCAGTTACGATTTGGGTATGAGCACCGATGGTGGTTTTGCAGAATTTATTCGTATTCCAGAGTCATGGGTGGTGGAAATGCCAAAAGAATTGAACTTTAAACAGGCAATGATCTACGGAACTGCAGGATTTACTGCAGCCTTATCTGTATATAGGTTAATTTCTGCTGGACAAACTCCAGAGATGGGTCCAGTAGTTGTAACCGGAGCTTTAGGTGGTGTAGGAAGCATCGCAATTGCTATTTTAGCCTCCATAGGTTTTGAAGTGATTGCTGCTACTTCTGAAAAAGATGGAGGAGAAGAAGAATTACATGAACTAGGAGCTGCGTCAAGAATTTCTCGTGAAATTACTGATGATCAATCAGGAAGACCATTGTTAAAGCTACTTTGGGCGGGAGCCATCGATGTGGTTGGAGGAAATACTTTACATACCCTTTTAAAAGCTTGCAAACCAATGGGAAATGTGACTTGCTGTGGTAATATTGGTTCTGGTGATTTGGCGATGACAGTTTATCCATTCATTTTAAACGGAATAAGCCTAATTGGTGTGGATTCTCAAAAATGCCCAATGGCATTGCGCCAAAAGGTTTGGGATAAATTGGCTTCAGAGTGGAATGTATACAATAATAAAGATCAGATTATTGAATCTTCTTTGGAAGAAATAGATACTTATATCGATTTAATGTTGGCCAAGAAAAGCCGAGGCCGTGTAATTGTAAAATTATAGAGGATTCAATTCCATTTGAATAGTAAAGGCAGCCAATATGGTTGCCTTTTTTGTTATCTGTGAATGAAAAGATCTATATATTAGTGGGGAATTAAAATTGACTTAATTTTAAAAAGCACAATAATATCCTTCAATAGATACAAAATGAGAAATCTGGTAATTGCAATACTAAGTTTATTCGCTATTTCTTGTCAGCAAAACAAAATCTCAGATCTGGAATTTTTAAAAGGAGAATGGAAAGTTGAAGGCAAGGAGAAATATGAAGTATGGGAACGGGTTAGCAATAGTGAATTGAAAGGTTATGGCTATAAAATTAAAGATGAAAAAAAGATAATTACCGAAAATGTATCCATAAAATTAGAGAATAATACCATTGTTTATTGTGCTACAGTTCCCGATCAAAATGAAGGAGCTACAATCGGTTTTGTTTTAAATGAAGCAGTAGATTCTTGTTTCTCCTTTGAAAATTTAGTGCACGATTTTCCAAAGAAAATACAATACAAGAAAACCTCAAATCAAGAACTTCATATCAATGTATTGGGAGAGAATGACAAAGGTTTCTCATTTGTGATGAATCGTGTGGCTAATTAAGGAATTATGTATAAACAATACGATTAATAACATGTGCTGAAATGAATATATATATATGGAATTATTAATCCCGACATATTTGCATTCGATGTTGTTATGCGAAAAGCTATTCTGTATGCACGAATGGAATATGCTGTCATGGAAATAATACATACGGACGTACAATTGATTGATATATTTATGGAAATATTTTACCTTCATGCGTAATTATGTCACATATTTACGGGTTTGATCTAGTATATTAGCATTCTTGCACACTTTTAGATGTAAATAGTATATATTTTTGTACTGCTTTGATATCCAAAAATGCGGCTGGAACATCTAAATACACAAAAATATAAGCTAAATATGCGTAGGGACCATGAATTTGTACGTTTGGAACTACTAAATACACAAATTTATTAATCAGTTCTTAGGGTTGAATTCACTCTTATTTATAATCTAGATTACTTCATTGCTTAAATTTTATCCTAAAGTAAATGTTATTTAAGTCTATTGATTGGGTAAAAGCCGATGTGTTTGATTAGGTTCTACACATCTTTTCCTTAAATTTGCCGCATGCGAAAAAGGCTTACTTTCCACATATCCGATACCAAGAAATTAAAGGAACAATTGCTTTTTTGGAGCAAGAAGTTCGAATACGTAAGTATTCTCGATAGCCATGATGTAAATCAAAAGGCAAACTCTAAGAAAGAGTATAATACTTACGAATTAGTTGCAGGTATTGATGCTCTGCAGGTTGTTCAGCCTGAGCAAAATTGTTTTGAGACCTTAAAGAAGGAAGTTGATATCGCAAAGGATTGGTGGTTTGGTTATTTGGGCTATGATCTTAAAAATGAGATTGAGAACTTAAGTTCTACTAATTTGGACGGACTGCAAATGCCAGGAATGAATTTTTTTCGGCCACGTTGGGTTTTTTTATTGGATGTTGATACTTTATTAGTGCACTATTTCGATGAGGAATTTACGGAAGAGGAAATTTTTGATTTGGTGAAGAATCTTCAAGCTTTTGATATTCCTGAAGAGAAGAAAGTAAGTGTGTCTGAAATTAATTCTCGTATCAGCAGAAATGAATATTTGCAGGCTATTCAACAATTGAAAGAACATATTCGAAGAGGAGATATTTATGAAGTAAATTTTTGCCAAGAGTTTTTTGTGAAAGATGCCTATATCAAACCAAGACAAACTTTTCGTAAGCTAATGCAGGTTTCGCCTACTCCATATTCATGTTTGTATTGCATGGGGAACAAGTATTTGTTATCTGCTAGTCCTGAGAGATACATTAAAAAGGTAGGTAAGAAAATTATCTCTCAGCCAATTAAAGGCACTGCAAAGAGAGGTAAAACAAAAGAGAAGGATCAACAGATAAAAGAGGATTTGTTTCGCGATCCGAAGGAAAGAGCTGAAAATATAATGATTGTTGATTTAGTGCGTAATGATTTGTCGAGAACAGCAGCAAAAGGATCTGTAGTTGTTGAAGAATTATGTGGGATTTATTCTTTTCCGCAAGTGCATCAAATGATATCAACGGTTGTATCTGAATTACGAGAAGATATTCATTTTGTAGAGGCTATTCGTGAGAGTTTCCCAATGGGATCGATGACTGGAGCACCTAAAGTACGAGCCATGAAGTTAATTGAGAAATACGAATCGACCAAGAGAGGTTTGTTTTCTGGTGCGGTTGGTTATATCACTCCCGAAGGTGATTTCGATTTTAATGTGGTGATTCGAAGCATCCAGTACAATGCATTAAATAATTACCTGTCCTTTATGGTTGGTGGGGCAATAACAATGCAATCCGATCCTGAAAAGGAATATGAGGAATGCATGCTAAAAGCAAAAGCCATCATGAAAGTGTTAAAAGACTAAGGTTTTCTTAACTTTATCATTCTTATTAATAGATCATTTTAATTTCTAATTCATGCTTCGTAAGCTAGTTCGTTTTGTAGAGGAAGAAAAATTGTTTTATCGCGACGAAAAAATTTTGGTTGCAGTAAGTGGTGGGGTAGATTCTGTTGTATTGTTGGATTTACTATGCAAGATGGAAGTGGAATGTGGGGTTGCTCATTGCAATTTTCACTTAAGAAATGAGGAATCGGATGGCGATTTTCAATTTGTAAAAAACTTGACAGAACAGAGAGGTTTAGCTTTCTATTCTCAGGATTTTGATACTAAAAAATATGCTTCCGAAAACAAAATTTCTATTGAAATGGCAGCACGTGATTTACGCTACAATTGGTTCGAACAAATTCGGAATAATTTCCAATATAAATACATTGCCGTTGGGCATCATGTTGATGATGTGGCTGAAACAGTCTTAATTAATTTGGCTCGCGGTACGGGCATACATGGGTTATCTGGGATAAAATCAAAGTTAGGAAAGATTGTTCGTCCCTTGTTGTCATTTACACGAAAGCAATTGCTTGAATATTCTGAAAACAATTCGTTAAATTTCCGTGAAGATTCTACCAATGCAGAAACAGATTTCGTACGAAATAAAATTCGACATCAAATTATGCCTGTCTTGGAGGAGATTAATCCAGCCATTCGTAATACCATGACCGAGAATGTTCGTCGTTTTCGTGATGTAGAGCAAATTTACAATGAGGTTATCGAAAAGAATAGAGGTGAATTGATTCTTAATAAAGGCAAAGATTTATTGATCTCTATTTCTAAATTAGAGAAGCTAAAAGCTCCTGTTTCTCATTTATTTGAAATTCTATCACCATTTGGTTTTCATCATAGAGATGTTAAAAATATTGCTGATGCGATACAGGCAATTTCAGGTAAGCTTTTCTATTCTGCTACACATCAGGTTTTGCGTGACCGTGAATTTTTAATTCTTTCGGAGATTTCAATAAACGATAAGCAGGAATATTCAATTTCGGAAGAGATTCTTGCATTGGTCTTACCAATGAATATGAAATTATCTTTTCAGGATAGGACATCGAGTTTTCGTTTTCCTAGAGATTTAAAAATTGCCTGTTTCGATGCCAATAAATTAAAATTTCCATTAAAGTTTAGGAAATGGAAAGAAGGAGATACTTTTCGCCCAATTGGGATGAAAGGGAATAAGAAACTATCTGATTTTTTCATCGATCAGAAATTCTCAATTCAGGAAAAAGAAAATACCTGGCTACTGTGTTCAGGAAGCAAAATCATATGGGTTGTTGGCCATCGTATGGATGATCGAGTTAAGATTACTGATGAAACCACAAAAATTTATCGATTGGAATTGAAATAGTTACTGAGGGAATTTATTGAAGTTATTTTTAGTCATCTTAATTTAAATATGCCTACTATTTTATAAATTAGACCATTCAATAACTCACTAATCCAAAACCAGAATATGAATTCAATCAAAAAAGGC
>JADGFH010000226.1 GCA_016743925.1 Labilibaculum sp. | reverse complement strand
TTTGGCAATGAAGTATCCTGAAAAAATTGCAGCAATTGCTCCTATGAGTGGTTTTACTAGTCATGTCGATTATATTTATAAAAATGTAGACAAGCTAAAAGATATGCCTGTTTGGGCTTTTCATGGTGTGGAAGATAAAGTTGCTCAAGTTGAAGAGACTGATCGGATGTTTGCAAGATTAAAGGAGAAGAATCAAAATTTGAAATATACTCGAATGCCCGAGGTCGGACATTCAATTCATTGGTTGGTTTATCCAGAACAAGACTTGTACGATTGGTTTTTAGAATTTGATAAATCAAAAGAGAATAAGAATTAACAAAGAATGATTTCGAAAAACTATTATCTTAAAATTGATTCCATCAAATTTAAATGTAATTAGAAGTAATGATAATTTAAAAAAATAAATATGAAAGCCATCATTAGAAATATTGTTGCAGTCCTAGTTGGTCTGACAGTAGGGAGTGCTGTTAATATGGGTATAATCATAATTAGTGGATCTATTATTCCACCACCCGAAGGAGTGGATCTTAGTAATATGGAAAGTTTGAAAGCGAACATGCACTTATTCGAATTTCGACACTTTATAATGCCATTTATTGCTCATGCTTTTGGAACATTTGCGGGAGCTTTATTAGCTGGAATTATTGCTGCAAGTCACAGAATGAAGCTTGCTATGGCAATTGGTATATTTTTCTTGATAGGAGGAATTACCAATGTTTTCATGCTTCCATCTCCAGTATGGTTCATAATAACAGATATCGTAGGTGCTTATATTCCGATGGCTTGGCTGGCTTCTCTGATATTTAAAAAGAAAGTCTCGTAAGCTAAGAATTGATATAAGCCAATAAGACGATAGAAATAAAATTGACAAAGGTTGAATCATATATTGATTCAACTTTTTTTATTGGATTCAACGCAACCCTTTTAATAAGGAGCATCTTTTATTTGCAATGAATACTGTTTAGCACGATATTTGTTTAAGCAGGTTCGTAATATTAATTAGCAAACACAAAATTGAAATCATATGAAAAGAAATGTAATTGTTTTATTGGCTGTTTTTTTGAGTTGGACAGCTATGGCCCAAGGGCAAAAAAACTTTATCGATCAGAATTATATAGAGGTGAAAGGAATTGCTGAAATGGAAATTGTTCCAAATGAAATTTATTTAAATATTCATATAGACGAAAAAGACACCAAAAACAAAGAGAGTGTTGAAGTTTTGGAAAAGCAGATGTTTTCAGCATTAAAAAAGGCAGGTGTAAACTTGGAGAAACAACTTTCGGTATCTGATTTTGGAAGTAATCTAAAGTTACATTTCATGAAAAAAACCAATGTAATGAAATCGAAAGATTTTGAATTACTAGTTTATGATTCTAAAACACTTGCCAAGGTATTTGTAGAGCTTGAGAAAATTAAAATTTCGAATATCAATATTCTACGAGTAGATCATTCCGATATTGAGAAATATAGAAGAGAGGTTAAGATTAATGCAATAAAAGCTGGAAAAGAAAAGGCTTCAGACTTGTGTGAGGCAATAGGACAGACAGCAGGAAAAGCAATCTATATAAATGAAACCTCTTCGCATTATAAAAATGAGTATGCTAACACTGCAGTTCGAATTCGCGGAATGAGTAGCATGGCAAAAATGGATGTACCGAACCTCGATTTTCAGAAAATTAAATTAGAATATTCAGTTTTGCTTCGTTTTGCAATAAATTAAATGAATTGTAAGCCTCATGAAAATGAGGCTTTTTTATAGTTGTAATTTCTCTTGTGCATAGTTTAAGGCTAAATTTTCAGGTTCTGTTTTTCTCACCAAATTATTTTTTTGTTCTTTTGTGATGAATTACCAACTCAGAAATTATATGATCAAGATATTATCCTATCCTTTAAGCGTTATATTCTATATTCTATTTTTACTTTTATTGGTTATTTTTCACCCGATTCAAGTTATTAGTCATAAGCTTTTCGGATATCAAGCACATAAAAACTCGGTTGACGTTTTAAACTTTTTTTTAATGCGTGTTGTAGTATTTTTGGGCGTAAGAATTACTTCTTTACCAAAATGTAATCTACCTACCGATCGTCCGTTAATAATCGTTTCAAATCATCAGGGTGTTTATGATATTCCTCCAATTGTTTGGTTGTTCAGAAAACATCATGCAAAGTTTATTTCTAAAAAAGAACTAGCAAAGAATATTCCTAGTGTTTCTTATAACCTTCGTCATTCGGGAGCTGCTTTAATCGATAGAAAAAACAGATCACAGGCAATTCCGGAAATTTCTAAATTGGGAGATTTTATTGCAAAGAACAATTACGCAGCCTGTATTTTTCCAGAAGGTACTAGAAGTAAAACAGGTGTAATGAAAAAGTTTAAAGCAGGAGGAATTGATGCTTTGCTTAAGGCTGCTCCAAACTCGCTAATTGTTCCTTTTGTGATTGATGGAAATTATAAAATTGAGAAAAATGGAATGTTTCCATTGTGTTTAGGAGCAAAAGTCAGTTACAAGTTATTGGATCCAATTGAACCAGGAAGTAATACTGCAATTGAAATAACTGAAAAAGTGGAAAATTTGATTCGAAAAGAATTGAATCAGTAATAGATAATATTCCAAGCTTCTTTTGTCAAGAGAGAGCATTTTTAAAATTGATTCGAAATGAATGAGCAGCAAGAAAAAACAGCATTAGTAGTAGAAGGTGGTGCAATGCGAGGAATTTTTGCAGCAGGTGTTTTAGATCAATTTATGGAAGTCGATTTTAATCCTTTTATAACAGTTCTAGGTGTTTCTGCAGGTGCGATTAATGCAGCAGCTTATTTGGCAAAACAGAAAGGGAGAAACTTTAAAGTGTTTACGGATTATTCTCTACGTCCGGATTACATTAGTTGGAAAAAATTTTTGAAGGGTGGTCATTTAATGGATTTAGACTGGTCTTGGGATATCACCACACGAGAATTGCCAATAAGTACTGATATTTTGTTTTCTGATAATCCTGATTTTGAAATTGGGGTAACCATGAATTCTGACGGTCGCTCACAATTTATAAAACCCGATGCAGATAGCCTTAGTCATGTAATGAAAGCGAGCTGTACGGTTCCTCTTTTTTATCGTAAATTCCTAAAAATAGAAAATCAAATTGTTTCGGATGGCGGAGTATCTGCCCCAATTCCAATTGAAAGAGCAATTGAAAAGGGAGCAAACAAAATAATGGTGATTCGTTCGCGACCAGATTCTTTTCGGATGAAGAAAGGGTTGGAATCCGTATTAGGGAAATTTCTTTTTCGAAAACACCCTGGATTGGTAAGTGCCTTGCAAAAACGCCCCGAAACATATAATTCATCTATTGATTTAATTCAAAACCCTCCACAAAACCTTAAAATACTTGATGTTTGTCCGCCTGAAAGTTTTCAAACCAAACGATTTACCCAAGACTACGATTTATTGGTTAAGGACTACGAGTTGGGGCGAGAAATGGGTAGGATAGCTATCGAGAACTGGAATAGCAAATAAAATTATTTTCCGATTAAACCTTTTTACCTTTCATTCGTCTATAAAGTGAACTAAAATCCAGAAAAGAAACTTACTTATCGGCCAAATGTTAATGAAAATCTAAAATGATAGATTTATTGATGTATTTGGAATTTGGGTTGTAAGTTTGTTAGGGCAATTTTAAAAACTTTATAAATTACTAAATGAATCGATTAATACTTTTGATTAGCTTTTGTGTATTATTAACATCCGTGAAAGCGACTATACCTGTTGGGAACTCTGAAATTAGAGGGGGAATGATTAAAGGTATCGTTATGGATAATGCAATGGATATTCCTGTGGAATATGCAACTGTCTCAGTTTATACTATGACTGATTCGACATTGATTGACGGAACAATTACCAATGGGAAAGGTGAATTTGAACTGCAAAAGTTAAAACCTGGAAAATACTTTGTTGAGGTTTCATTCATTGGCTATAACAAGGCAATGGTTCGGAATATTCCCATTAGTAAAAAGCAAAAAATAGCAAACCTAAAAATTGTAAATCTTCGACAATCTACTGAATCACTTGATGAGGTTGTGGTGACTTCTGAAAGATTACCAGTGCAATATCAAATCGATAAAAAAGTGATTCCGGTAAGTCGACAAATTACGGCTGCGAGCGGTACGGCTGTTGATGTCTTGGAGAATGTGCCATCGGTTAGTGTTGATATTGAAGGGAATGTTAGTTTGAGAGGAAATTCGAATTTTACCGTTTTGGTAGACGGTAAACCTTCCATATTAGATGCCTCTGATATACTAGAGCAAATGCCTGCCAGTGTGATTGAGAACATTGAAATTATCACAAATCCTTCAGCAAAATACGATCCAGAAGGTACTGCTGGTATTATAAATATCATTACAAAAAAGAATACTGAAAAGGGCTTAAATGGTGTTGTTAATCTTAGTTTGGGAAGTCAAGAGAACTACAATAGTGATTTCTTAATTAACTATAGAAAGAAGAAATGGAATTGGAATTTTGGATTGGATTATAGTAATAGACAGTTTGAAGGAACTAGTCATACTGAAAACAGAACTACTTACGAAAATCTTACCAATACTGTAATATCTGATGGTGAAAGCAAAATGAAACGTTCTGGTTATGGAATTAGAACAGGTTTCGATTTTGATATTAATGCGAAGAATCAAATATCTTTTGGTTTTCGATATGGAAACAGAGAAATGGAAAGAGGTTCTATTCTCGATTATCAAGAATTTGATAGTAATAGTTCCGATAAAGCATTATATGATAGCTGGAATTTGTGGAATAAGGAAATGACTTTTATCAACTCTAATTTTTCTTATACCAAGAAATTTGAAGGAAAAGGACATCAATTGGCTACTCAGGTTAGTTATTCACATCGAGGTAGTGGCGATGAGCAATCAAAAAACGAGTTGTTTGATGCGGATGGTCAGGTATCAGGAAAAATTGCAACCGAAGAAGGACCAGGAACTCGTTGGGAAATACGTTCAGACTATACTTTACCTTTGGGTAAGGATTCAAAATTTGAGTTTGGATATCAAGGGCAGATTCGTTCAAGTGAAGCAGATACAAAACAAGAGCATTACAATACTTCTACAAGAGCTTACGATTACCAAGCTTTATATAGTCATGATGTAACTTACGATCGTCAGGTACATGGATTGTATACAACTTATGCTTCAAAAATTGGAATGTTTGGTTATCAGCTTGGTTTTAGATCAGAATATACCAATAGAGAAATAGATTTTAGAGATGAATTGGAGACCTTTACCATTAAGAGATGGGATTTTTTCCCAACGATCCACACACAAATGGATTTAGGTTCTGATAATCAGGTAATGGCAAGTTATACAAGAAGAATAAGACGGCCTAGAGGATATTACTTAGAACCTTTTATTACTTGGAGAGATGCTTATAATGTTCGTCAAGGAAATCCAGATTTGGATCCTGAGTATATTGATTCTTATGAATTGGGTTATATGAAACGCTTTGGTGATCAGTCAATATCTGTAGAAACCTACTATAAAGTGACTCATAATAAAATTGAAAGTGTTCGTTACCCTTGGGAAGATCAAGGAAATGTAATGAAGAGTACCTCGGTTAATGTTGGGAATGATTATTCTTTAGGAATTGAAGCTACGTTAAACCTATCATTTGCTAAGTGGTTTAAAAACGATTTAATTGGTAATTTTTATCATTATAAGGAAGAAGGAGATTTTACGATAACAAACTCAGATGATGAAGATATCTATCAGGATTTTTCTACCAAGAGTTACAATTGGAGTTTGAGAAACAACTCAACAATTATTGTTGATAAGGCAACAAGATTCCAATTTACAGCTAATTATAATTCAGATACGAATTGGGCACAAGGAAAACGAAAAGGGTATTTTACAACATCAGCAGCGTTTAAAAGAGATTTCCTTAAGCGAAAATTATCTGCAACCGTCCAGGTTCGAGATATATTTGGAACAGCAAAACATGAAACTTTGTATGAAGGGGAGAACTTCTATAATTTTAGTCAGTTTAATCGTAAATCACCAGTGTTTAGTTTGAAACTTAGCTTTAAAATCAATAATTATAAAGTTAAAAGAGGAAAAGGAAATGGCGGAGGAGTAGATGTGGAAGAATTTGAAATGTAGGAACCAATAAAAATATAAAGGAGAACTCACGGAATTAATTTCGTGAGTTTTTTGATATTTGTACTTTATCGATTTAAATAAAACGAAGATAAGAATGAAATATATTGGAGCACATGTGAGTGCAGCTGGAGGAGTGGAAAATGCACCTGAGAATGCAGCTAAAATTGGGGCGAAAGCTTTTGCTCTTTTCACTAAGAATCAAAGGAAATGGATAGCTAAACCTTTAACAGATGAGAGTATAGATCTATTTAAAGAGAATTGTGATAAGTATGCTTATAAAGCATCTCAAATTTTAGCTCACGATAGTTACCTTATTAATTTAGGACATCCGGATAAGGATTCTTTAGAGAAATCTAGAAATGCATTTTTGGATGAGATGCAACGATGCGAGCAGTTGGGATTGGATCGTTTAAACTTTCATCCAGGAAGTCATTTAAAAAAGGTCTCCATTGACGAATGTTTGCATACCATTTCCGATTCGATTAATTGGGCTTTGGATAAAACCAAAGGCGTTAGTGCTGTTATTGAAAATACTGCAGGTCAAGGAAGTAATTTGGGCTTTACCTTCGAACAAATTGCAGCAATTATCGATCGTGTTGAAGATCAATCGAGAATCGCTGTTTGTATTGATACTTGCCACGTATTTACTGCTGGTTATGATATATCTACAAAAGCCAGTTTTGAAAATGTATTTGCAGATTTTGAGCGTATTATTGGCTTTAAATATTTAAAGGGAATGCATTTGAATGATTCAAAAAAAGAGCTAGCTACAAAAGTTGATCGTCACGAATTAATTGGACAGGGATTTATTGGTCTTGCGGCTTTCGAATACTTAATGAATGACGTTCGTTTCAATAATATTCCAATGATTCTTGAAACACCGAATTCTGATAATTGGGCTGAAGAAATTAAATTGATTTATAATTTAGAAAAGAAGTAGGTGATATTATACGCAACAAAATGTAATTAACAAATAGGGTATTCTTTGTTATAAGAGTGTTGAAATAACAATAAACGAACCTGTAACAATATTAATTCCAATTACTATTTTTCGGAATTTATCTGGTTCAATCTTGGTAGAAAATTTTGATCCAATATGTGATCCGAAAAAAAGAATAGGAAGACAAAATAGCGCTAGGTTAACGGATTCCATTTCAATCATTCCATTCATTAAAAAAGCAGCAGTTGTAAAAAATGCAGAGAAGGTACTAAACCATGCAAATACGCCACGAAAGCGATTTTTCGAATAGCCTTTACGGTTCATCGCAATTACTAGTGGCGGTCCGCCAACAGAGATGGCACTATTTAGTATGCCGCTAATGAAACCGGCAAAAACAATTGGAAACTGTAAATATCGCTTTGCTAACTTCACTTTTCCAAGCATTTGAACAGAAAATAGAATTACTAAAATACCTGTAATTAATCTTAAGCTTTCGCTGCTTACGTATTCTAGCGCGTAAATACCCAAAGGAATTCCTCCTAAACTGGCAATAAACATGGGAATAAAATAATAAGCCTTAATTTTTTCCTGAAGTTTAAAAAGAATTACCAAACTTGTAATTAGATTAAACAAACTCATGGCAGGAACTAAAACCTGCATTGGAAATAGTAGAGAAAGAAAGGGTACTGCAAGTAAGGCAAATCCAAAACCCGTCATACCTTTAATAAAGGCAGCCGAAAGAATTACTAAGGCACAGAGAATTATTTGAATTACCGTAATATCATGCATAACTAAGCTCAATTAATAATGAGAATAGGTTGAAACAAGGTAGTGCAAGTACTTATTATTTGTACGTTAAATAAGTTTAAAACATTTCATTTTTAATGTTGTAGAGCTTCTTTTAAGAAAGGAAATAAGGTGTGGATTTGGATTGCAACATTAGTCATGAATAGCTTTACAGATATTGCTAAAAGGATAATACCAAATACTTTACGCAAAATATGAATCCCACCTTCTCCAAGGAAACGTTCAACCAGATTTGTGGAGCGAAGAACTATGTATACGAGCGCCAAATTAAGAATGATAGCAATAATGATATTTTCCATTGCATATTCAGCTCGTAAAGCAAGAACAGTAGTGAACGAACCAGCACCTGCAACCAAAGGGAAAGCGATAGGAACAATGGAAACACCACTTGGACCATCGTATTTAATAATTTCAATACCAAGAGCCATTTCAACACCCATAATAAATAGAATAAATGAACCGGCAATAGCAAAACTCGAAATATCAACGCCAAATAAGCCAAGTAATTTTTCTCCTAAAAAAGTAAAGGCAATTAATACACTTAATGCAACAATTGTAGCTTTAAACGCTTCAATTTTTCCACCTTTTTTTTGTAAATCTAAGATAATAGGAATCGATCCAATAATATCAATTACTGCAAAGAGTACCATAGAGGCC
>JADGFH010001008.1 GCA_016743925.1 Labilibaculum sp. | reverse complement strand
CTGTAAAGCCATGGTAATTATATATTATATGATTTACTACTCTTCAATTTTTAAAAATCTGTGCAAAAGTACATTTTAATTTCCGATGTGCCAATTTTCCAGATTTTTTGCCTAAATATTTGTTAATAAATAACAATCAAATGGAGTTATAAGATTCAATTCTTATATTAATAGTAGATTTAAGAAACAAGAACAATATGTACCGTAAAATTCAATTCATCTTTCTATTAGTTTTTATAACCACTTGCAACCTGCGTGCACAGGATCCAAACTTTAGCGAGTATAGAAAAATAGATCGGTATACTAAAAGTGCTCCTGACAGTATTAGTAATAACTTAATTTTTCTGCATAAATATCTTGTTTCAACGGCCGAAACTGATGAAGAGAAAATTCGCGCTTTTTACATCTGGATTATTAAGAATATAAAATATGAAGATCAAATAGAATTGAAATACGATCCAGATCTTCTTTTCTATATGGGATCTAATAATTGTTCATCTCCGGTATGCGTACTTGGCAAGAAAAAAGCAGTTTGTGAAGGCTTTTCTAAAATATTTGAATTTTTCTGCCAACAATCTGGTATTGAGTCCTATTCTATTGGTGGATATATCTCAAAAAATGGTATTCTTCAAGATCGTGCAACTCACTCTTGGAATTTGGTAAATATAAACGGAAGCTGGCGTTTTTTCGACCTAAGTTGGGCATATGCAACACTTCATTATACAGGAATAAAAAGTAGTACAAATGAATTTTTCATGGTTGAACCCGAAGAATTTATTTTAACTCATCTGCCTTTAATTCCAATGTGGCAAATTTTAAAATCTCCTATTACTATGCAAACATTTAATCAGGGAGATTCCAAAATAATAGATCACCTAGCAACAACTCCTCAAAATTATTCCTTTGCGGATAGCATTGCTGCTTTTAATCTATTACCACATTACAAGAAAAGATTAAAAACGGCTGATGAAATTTTTAAAACAAATCCTTCAAATAAATTTAATAGAGCAGTAGAATATTTTAGGTTTGTACAAATCACAGTCAATTTTAACGGAGAAATCACACCACTTAAATATTACAAATTAATAAGAGCCCAAGAAAAAATTAAAATAGCCATTGAATTGTTTCAAACCTCTGATGATGTCTCATCAAAAATTATGTATTTGCATTCAATGGATTATTTAGAATTGATTAATAGGTTAATCGATTCTGCTAGTTCAGATATAATATATTTGAAATAATTCAATATCGTTTTAATTGATCAAATCTAATACATAACTTTAGGTTTTCTAATCTAAACTTTAAGCTCTTGAAATTCTATCTTAAATATATCCTAATTGGTCTATTTTCTTTACTTTGTTCGAATCAAAATTATGCCCAGCATCGTTCTGTTCAGAAGGAAGAAAAAACAAGAATCTTGTTTATTTTCGATGCATCTCAAAGTATGAATGGCTATTGGGAAGAATCAAAAAAGATCAATATTGCTCGGAAATTTTTGATTCGAATGATTGATAGTTTGGAATCTCAAAAGAATATTGAAATGGGCTTAAGAGTTTACGGTCATCAAAGTATTGTTCCTCCTCAAGATTGCAGTGATACAAAATTGGAGGTTCCATTTAAAGCTAGAAATGCTGGAGAAATAAGACAAACACTTAGATACATTACGCCAAAAGGAACTACACCAATTGCTCACTCTCTTGAACTGGCAGCCAATGATTTTCCAGAGACAAACAACCAAACTAGAAATGTGATTATTTTAATTACAGATGGTGTTGAGGCGTGTGATGGAGATCCTTGTGCCGTATCCTTAGGTCTTCAGAAAAAAGGAATATTCTTAAAGCCTTTTATTATAGGAATAGGCCTAGATGTTAATTTCAAAAGTAGTTTTGAATGTATTGGCAACTATCTTGAAGTTAAAAAAGAAGAAAAATTCGGAGGAACCTTGGAATATGTAATCTCCCAAGTTTTAAATAAAACGTCGGCACAAATCAATTTAATTGATGCCAATGGTTCTCCTTCCGAAAGCGACGTTCCAATGACATTCTATAACACTACATCTGGAAAGGTTAGGTATCAGTT
>JADGFH010000225.1 GCA_016743925.1 Labilibaculum sp. | reverse complement strand
TAAAGGAGCGGAATTTGGAAACAGGGTGGAAGTTTGTAAAAGGTGATATACGCGATGCTGAGCAGCCATCGTTTGACGATTCATCTTGGGAGACTGTTAATGTTCCGCACGATTGGGCCATTTATGGACCTTTTAGCAAGGAAGTCGATATGCAAGTTGTCGCGATAACTCAAAATGGAGAGAAGGTAGCAACAGAGAAGACAGGAAGAACAGGTGCTTTACCACATGTTGGTGTAGGTTGGTATCGAAATTCGTTTAGCCTTAACAAACTTACAAATAACAAGAAAGTACTGATTCAGTTCGATGGTGCTATGAGCGATGCTAAGGTGTTTGTTAATGGACAAGAGGTTGGAAGAAGACCTTATGGTTATAGTTATTTTTTCTTTGATATTACCAAGTATGTTAAAACTGGAAATAATCTTGTTGCTGTAAGATTGGATAATCCGAAATTTGCCTCACGTTGGTATCCTGGAGCTGGTCTTTACCGCAAAGTAACTCTGAAAATTAAAAATAGGGAGAGTTTTCAAGAGTGGGGAACTTTTATTACCACACCCTATGTATCAAAGGAAGTAGCGAAAGTACATATTCGAGCCGCAGTATCAGGATCAGATATGCGATTGGTATTAACTATTTTAGATGCACAAGGAAATGAAGTAGCAGCAAAGGAGAGTAAGGAGCAATTTGGAGAATTTATGGAACAGAACGTAGCAGTTCCTAAGCCACAATTGTGGAGTCCTGAGGATCCAAATTTATACTCGGTTAAATGTCAGCTCTATAAAGAAAACGTTCTGTTAGATGAGCAAGTGCTTAAATTAGGAATTAGAGATGTTAAATATGTTGCAGGAAAAGGCTTCATGCTTAACGGACAGGTCCGAAAGTTTAAAGGAGTTTGTTTGCATCATGATTTAGGACCATTAGGAGCGGCAGTAAATAAAGCTGCCATCCGACGCCAAATAATGATCTTAAAAGATATGGGATGCGATGCCATCCGATCATCTCATAACATGCCTTCAATAGAGCAGTTGGAACTTTGCGATGAGTTGGGAATGATGTTTCTGGCTGAAAGTTTTGATGAATGGGCAAAGCCTAAAATTAAGAATGGTTACAACAGATGGTTCAAAGATTGGGCCGAAAAGGATGTGGTGAATTTGGTTCGTGCCACACGAAATCATCCTTGTATTGTAATGTGGAGTTCGGGTAACGAAGTGCCCGATCAGTGGGGTACCGAAGGTGTTAAACGTGCAAAGTGGTTGCAGGATATTTTCCATCGCGAAGATCCTACACGACCAGTAACTATTGGAATGGATCAAGTGGAAGCGGTTATGAAAACAGGATTTGGTGCTATAACGGACGTTCCCGGTTTAAATTATCGTGTGCATTTATACGAAGAAGCCAATAATAGATTCCCTCAAGGGATGATCTTAGGATCGGAAACAGCTTCTACCATTAGCTCACGAGGAGTTTACAAATTCCCGGTTAAAGAAGCGAAAATGACGGTTTATGATGATTTACAATGTTCATCATATGATTTGGAATCATGCAATTGGTCAAACATTCCTGATGAGGATTTTGCTATTCAAGACGATAAACCTTGGGTAATTGGTCAGTTTGTTTGGACGGGATTTGATTATTTGGGCGAACCTACACCTTATGATGACTATTGGCCATCCAGGAGTTCGTATTTTGGCATTTGCGATTTAGCAGGTTTGCCTAAAGATCGATACTATTTGTATCGAAGCATTTGGAATAAGAAGGATGAAACTTTGCACATTTTGCCGCATTGGAATTGGAAAGGAAGAGAGGGAGAAGTTACGCCTGTGTTTGTTTATACCAGTTACGATAGGGCTGAACTTTTTGTGAATGGCAAAAGTCAAGGAATTAAGCAGAAAGATAAAAAATCGCGTTTAGATCGCTATCGACTAAGATGGATGGATGTAAAATATGAGCCAGGAACAATTAAAGTGATCGCTCTAGATAAGAACGATAAGTCAATAGTCGAAAAGGAAATTCATACCGCAGGAAAACCTTATCAGATCAAACTAAGCTCGGATAAAAAGATTCTTAAAGCCAATGGAGAAGATCTGTGTTATATCACTGTTTCGGTGCACGATAAGAATGGTAATCTTTGTCCGAATGCTGCTAATTCGTTGAGTTTTAAAGTTAGCGGAGCTGCTAGTTACAGAGCTGCTTGCAATGGAGATGCTACATCTTTAGAGATTTTTCATCAAGCCAATATGAAATTATTTAATGGAAAATTAGTTGTGTTGATTCAATCTTCAGATGAAAAAGGAACTGCTAAATTGAAAGTATCTGGAAAAGGATTAAAATCAGCAATAGAAGATATTAACTGTCAATAATTAGACTACAATATATTTGTTAAGCCACGAATAAAAAATAACCTAATGATCGCAAAAAATTTAAGTTTAATGTTTATTATCCTGTGCTTTTTAAGCAATACTTCGAATGTATTTGCACAGGAAACAGTCATTCCAATTCAATCTCAGAGCCATGTAATTGTTCTAAAAGTTGATGGGGAAAAGAGATTAAGAACTGTTTATTTTGGTGAGGTTTTGAATGATAAAAAAGAGTATGCTATCATTGATAAATCGTATCAATTTAAGGATAGACATGTTGGTATTTCTAACTCTGCTTATACTCCTTCAGGAACCTGGAATTATCTAGAGCCGGCTATTGATCTTGTTCATACCGATGGGAATATTTCTTTGGAATTACAGTATGTAAAGCATGATGTTGAGAATATTGATGAAAATGTTCAGTTAACTTCTATTGTTTTAAAAGATCCGGTTTATCCGGTTCAGGTGACTCTGTTTTATAAAGTGTTTATTAAAGAAAATGTTTTCGAACAATGGTCCGAAATTAAGCACAACGAAAAAGGATTGTTGAAATTGAATAAATATGCCTCTGCGAATTTATTCTTTACTGATAGAGATTACTACCTAACTACTTTTAATAGTGGATGGGCTAAAGAAATGCGCGCTGATGAAAGTAAATTGATTAGAGGAATCAGATCTGTGGATTCTAAGTTGGGTGCCAGAGCAATGCTATTGCAATCTCCTAATTTCATATTGTCATTTAACCAACCTGCTGCTGAAAATAGTGGGTCGGTAATTTTGGGACAATTGGCTTGGAGTGGCAATTTTAAGTTGGAATATGAATTGGATGGTTATAAAAATCTACGCTTTCTTGCGGGAATCAATAACCATGCATCAGAATATCATTTGCCAGCAAATGAGGTTTTGAAAACTCCTTCTTTGCTTTATGCTGTTTCTAACAACGGAACTGGAGAAGCTAGTCGAAATCTTCATTCATGGGCAAGAAAATATAGAGTATTTGATGGTGAAGGGGAGCGATTAACTTTATTAAATAATTGGGAAGCTACCTATTTTGACTTTGATCAGGAGAAATTGGTTGATCTATTTAAAGGAGCAAAAAAATTAGGAGTCGATTTATTTTTGTTAGATGATGGATGGTTCGGAAACAAGCATCCTAGAAATTCAGATAATGCTGGTCTTGGCGATTGGAAAGAAAACAAAAAGAAGTTGCCCGATGGAATAGGTTATTTAGTAAAAGAGGCAAAAAAGGAAAGCGTTAAATTTGGAATATGGATAGAGCCTGAGATGGTAAATCCTAAAAGTGAGTTGTACGAAAAGCATCCAGATTGGGTGATACGTCAACCAGTGAGACCAGAAATTTATTTTAGAAATCAGTTGGTGCTGGATTTATCAAATCCTAAAGTACAGGACTACGTTTATAATATTGTTGATCATCTTTTTGTTGAAAATCCTGAGTTGGCATTTATTAAATGGGATTGCAATGCGGTAATCTATAATGGTCATTCTGCCTACCTTGAAAAAGAAGGAATTGCACAGTCGCATTTGTCTGTTGAGTATGTAAAGGGATTATATAAGGTATTGAAAAAGATAAGAGCTAAATATGAGAAAGTACCAATGATGCTTTGCTCTGGTGGTGGCGGTAGAGGTGATTATGAAGCTCTAAAATATTTTACTGAGTTTTGGCCAAGTGATAATACAGATCCATTGGAAAGAGTATTTATGCAATGGAACTATTCTTATATTTTTCCTTCAATTGCTACTGATTGTCACGTGACCAATTGGGGAAAGCAAAGTCTAAAATATAAAATTGATGTTGCAAGTATGGGAAAGCTTGGATTTGATATTGATGTTGATGAGCTGAGTGAGAAAGAGTTGATCTTTTGCCAAAAAGCGATTCAAAATTACAATTCATTTAAATCTACTGTTTGGCATGGTGATTTATATCGTTTGATCGATCCTCATACCAATAATCAGGCAGCCTTACTTTATTCATCACAAGATAAATCTAAGGCAGTGTTTTTTAATTACGTAGTGGATAGTCGTTTGAAGGACTATTTTAATTCACATCCTGTTAAAATGAATGGCTTGGTTGCCACTAAAAAATATCGTGTAAAAGAAATTAATCAAGCGAATGGATCAAAAACAGATTTAGATAACTACAAAGAGTATACAGGTGAGTTTTTAATGAAGGTAGGTATTAATACAGGTTTAAATGCTCATAACCGAAGTGTAGTCTTATTGTTCGAGGAAGTAAAGTAAATTTGTTTTAGTTTATTTTAATTATATCATATAAAAATCCATGTCAGCTGTTAGCCTGATATGGATTTTTTTTGTGAAATAGTTATAGCTAAGCCTAAGCCGAGTTTCTTCTTTTTCATTTTTTGAATAATTTTAACGAATAAAAAAATCAAGTCAATTGGATGCTGTATGTTATTCTAAAATAATTGGCGGCTCAACATACCTCTTATTGACGGTTCCCGATCAAAGTTCATTAAAAATAGAATTTCGTATTTCATTGTTACTCTTTTAAGTAAATAGGATCTTAATAAAGTATTTATGATAGATTTGATAAATTTTCTACAAACAACTGGTAGGTACCGGTTTGTAGATTGTGTGGGAAATTGTATCTTTAAGTCCAAAATTTATCTTTCTGATAAAAAAATAATACAAAGAATGATCAAAAGGAATAATGATTGTTCTTACAAAGTTTTAAAAGAGGAAATTATGAGAAATCAGTATTTGATTTTGTTGTGTGTGTTAGTTTTTGTGGCTTGTAAAAGGGATACCATAAATAACATACAAGTAATTGGTAGTCATAATTCATATAAAATTCCTATTGAGCCTTCTTTGTGGCAGTATGTATATAGTATCGATTCAATTCGAGCACGATCTTTACAATATGGACATATATCTATTGTAGATCAATTGAAATTAGGCTTGCGCAGTTTCGAAATAGATGTATTTTATGATCCTTTAGGAGGTCATTATGCTAATCCAGAAGGACTTAATATAGTGAGAGAATTAGGAGAAAAACCGAAAGATTTTGATTCTGAGAATAAATTGTCTCAGCCAGGACTAAAGGTATTCCATATTCAGGATGTTGATTTTAGAAGTTATCATTTGTTGTTTAAAGAGCAGTTGCAAGTAATTGAAAAATGGTCTTTAAATAACAATGGGCATATGCCCATTATAATTTTAATCAATGCCAAGGATGAGAACATAGAAAATCTTCGGAAAACACTAGCATTTTCAGCACAGGCTTTGGCAAGTATCGACAAGGAAATACGAAGTGTGTTTTCTGATGAACAATTGATAACACCCGATTTGGTTAGAGGTGATTTTGAATCTTTAGAGCAAGCAGTACTAGAAAGAGGATGGCCAGATTTAGAATCGGCAAAGGGCAAGTTTTTGTTTGTTTTAGACGAAAGTGCTACAAAAACAAATCGCTACCTAAAAACATTTCCATCTTTAAAAAAGGCATGTTTATTTGTGAATAAGCCGGAAGAAAATCCAGAAGCGGCTTTTATGGTTATTAACGATCCTGTTAAAGATTTTGAGAAAATTAAACAATTGGTTCAGAAAGGCTATATGGTGCGTACTCGTGCAGATGCAGGTACAATTGAGGCTAGAAATATTGATTATACTCGTTTCGAAAAAGCTCAAAGATCAGGAGCTCAAGTTATTTCAACAGATTATTATATCGAATCAGAATTGTTCGATTCATCATTTAAGGTTTGTTTCGAACAAGATAAATATGAAAGGATGAAAACAGAATGATATCAAATCATGTTCTTAATTAGTTTGCTTTTCATTTTTCAAAAAAATAAATCAACCAAAACAACATAAAAAAATCAGCTATGAAGATTAAATCGATCATTTACTTTGTGTTTTTGCTTGTCGCAGGTTTGCAAATATCCTGCACAAGTCACAATAAATATGAAGGACTAAAATTTGAAGAAAAACAACCTGCCGATTGGGAAAATCAGCACGTTTTTCAGATTAACCGTGAAGAACCACGAGCTTGGTTTATTCCGTTTGCAAATCAAGACGAAGTTGATCGTGACAACATATGGTCTTCATCTTTAATACAGAGTTTAAATGGAGTATGGCAATTTCATCTTGCTCAAAATCCATCAGAGCGTCCATTTTATTTTTATAAAAATGATTTTGACACCAGAGATTGGAATAAAATAAAAGTACCAGCCAACTGGGAAAGAGAGGGTTTTGAATATCCTATTTATACCAATGTAAAGTATCCACACGAGAAAACACCACCAACAATTCAGAAACATTATAATCCAGTTGGTTCATACAAGCGCACATTTACAATTCCTTCTGATTGGAATGAGAAGGACATTTTTTTACATTTCGGAGCTGTTGGTTCTGCTACAAATGTTTGGATAAATGAACAGAAAGTTGGCTATTTTGAAGATAGTAAAACACCATCAGAATTTAATATTACTAAGTTTCTGAAAACAGGAGATAATACACTGGCCGTTGAAGTATTTAAGTGGAGTGATGCTAGTTATTTGGAAGATCAGGATTTCTGGAGATTAGCTGGAATTACACGTGATGTATTTTTAATGGCTCGTAATAAACAACACATTCGTGATTTTAGAGTAGATGCAAGTTTAGCAGATGATTATACTACAGGTACTTTTAAATTTGAGGCTGAAGTAGTAAACTCTAATTCTCAAAAGGATTATATCTTAAGTGCAGATCTAAATCATAATGGTGTAACAATTCACTCTTTTTCATCAGAAATAGAGAATGGAAAAGTGAGTTTTAATGTTGAAATACCCAATGTATTAGCATGGTCGGCTGAAATTCCTAATTTATACGATCTACAATTAACATTGAAAGATGAAAAAGGAAATACCGTTGAAGTGTTAAGACAAGATGTTGGGTTTCGTAAAATAGAAATAACAAATGGAACACTTTTGGTGAATGGCAAATATATTTATCTAAAAGGTGTGAACTTGCATGAACATCATGATGTGACTGGTCATGTAATGGATGAAGAGACCATGTTGAAGGATATTCTATTAATGAAATCGAATAATATCAATGCAGTTCGTACGTCACATTATCCTCAACCTGAGCGTTGGTACGATCTATGTAACCAATATGGTTTGTATTTGGTTGATGAGGCAAATATTGAATCGCACGGAATGCATTATGGAAAAGAGTCATTAGCTAAAGATTCTAGTTGGATGGCTGCTCATATGTTCCGTACAGAAAATATGTATCATCGCGATAAAAATCAACCATCAGTTATCATTTGGTCTTTAGGAAATGAAGCTGGTAATGGAGTGAATTTTGAAGCAACCTATGATTATTTGAAAGAAATAGATTCTTCACGTCCAGTGCAGTATGAAAGAGCGGGGCAAGGAAGAAATACAGATGTGTATTGCCCGATGTATGCTGGATTAGGTCACATGGAAAAATATGCTAAAAATAATCCAATGAAACCTTTAATTCAGTGCGAATATGCGCATGCAATGGGAAATAGTGTTGGTAATTTTAAGGATTACTGGGATTTAATCGAATCTTATAAATCTTTGCAAGGTGGTTTCATATGGGACTGGGTTGACCAAGGATTACTTACTAAAAACGAAAAAGGCGAAGAATTTTGGGCATATGGTGGTGATTTTGGACCAAAGGATGTTCCGAGTGATGGAAATTTCTGTAATAATGGAATCGTAGATCCTGATAGAGGAATTAAGCCAACTTTATTCGAAGTAAAGAAAGTTTACCAATGTCTTAAATTTTATCCGCTTAATTTAAAGAAGGGAACCATTTCAATTCAGAATAAGTATACTTTTTTAAATACGGATCTATTTAATTTTACATGGGAAATTAAAGGCAATGGAAAAACGGTTAAAACCGGAAAAATTGTTAACCTAAATTTGAAGCCTAATCAGAAATCAAATTTTAAATTTGACACTAATTTTAAGAAAGAGCCAGGGGTTGAATATTTTATTTCGATCAGAGCACTCTTAAAAAATAAAGACGGATTGGTTGCTGCAGGAACAGAATTGGCTTCTGAGCAATTCAAGTTGCCTATTTATATACCTGTTGCAAAATTAAGTCAGAAACTTCCAGCTTTAAAGCATGAAACATCAGATTCAAATCTGAATGTAAAAGGAGAATCTTTTTCTCTTTCATTTGATATGAACAATGGAGTGATGAGTACTTATAAAT
>JADGFH010001007.1 GCA_016743925.1 Labilibaculum sp. | reverse complement strand
CAATTCCAATTATTAATCGATTCATAATAAAAATTTTACTATTTAAACTTTCAACCTACCTTAACAAGTCTGTGGTTTTCTACAAATTAGTTGTATTTTAAAATTCCTTTTAGTTCTTTAAAGGATCTAAATTTTTAATACAGAAAGATAATTAGTCATATACCATTTCGAGTATTCCTAATAAATCAGCTTTATTTAAAGGCTTTACGTTTGCGATATAGCCATTAGAATCGGCATAAATTTTTATGGCCTGTTCAATTATTAATTCAAATTTTTCCATATTATAATTTCTCGACTTTTCTGCCTTCTTAATTGTTTTCTAGTTTTGATTAAAGCCAAGGTCCTTTGAGATTTGAGCAGCATATTCTTTTAAAAGCTCTCCTTTTTTATCCCAAACATTTTCATTTAATCGTTCAACTGGACCAGAAGTCCAAATGGAAGCTGTTGGTAATCCCAAATAGTCAAATATTGGTGCTCCAACACAAACTACGCCTTGAAGTTGTTCTTCACGGTCTAGAGCATATCCTTTTTCTTGTACATCCTTCAATTCCTTTAAAAATTTATTTTTAGAGGTTATTGTATTCTTATTGAATCGCTCAAAACTTATATTATCTATTATCGATAACATTTCTTTTTCAGGAAGAAAAGCTAACATAGCTTTCCCAGGAGCAGAGCAATAATAGGGGAAGCGGTTACCTGGTGTTAGCATAAACTTAAATGGAAAAGTACCAAGGGCTTGTTCGATAAAAATGCCTTCATTTTCTCCCATAATACCTAAAAACACAGTTTCTTTTACCTCATCGCGAAGCTTACGCATCTTTGGCAAAGCTGTACCTAATAAATCGTGTTCATTAATTGATCGAAATCCTACCGTTAGCATTTTTCGGGTTAGAAAGAAATGCTTTGACTCTTCATTTCGGCCCAGATATCCTAGTTGAAGTAATGATTGGGTAATTCGAAATACAGTAGTTTGAGAAAGTTTTAGTCTATTTTTTATTTCTTGAATGGAAAGCCCCAGCGGACAATCGGCCAGTAGCTCCATTATTTCCAATCCACGTTCAAGGTTTGGAACTTTATAATTAGGTAAGCTCTCTTTCATCGTTTATTCTCATTTGAATTATTAATTCATATATGAATTTAGTACAAATATAATAATTTAGTTTTCAAAAAAAAATGGATTCTTAAATTCGCAGAACAGAATTCTCATTATTACCACTTTATGAATGATAAGCAGTAAGCTAATTTAGAAGTGTAAATCGATAAATTTTATTGAGGGGATACAATTCAATTCAAAATAATCAGAAGAATAGTTTTGTATCATGTACTAGAATACATTTAGCTTAAATATTGAAGAGCCTATCGCAATTAGCGTCAGTGGGGAAGAGTCGTTAGAGACGTACTATGTAATTGGATACGATTTATTTATCGATTTCCCAAAACTTTAGATGTATTAAATTCCTCATTGATGAGTGAGGATTTAGTTTTTTATTTCGAACAACTAAATTATATATTAGGATAGTAATCATTAATACTTTCGGAGAGTTTATTCAAATTTTTTATCTCTTTGAAGTCATCTGCCAATTTACTGCCATGCGAAATATACTCATCTTCTGAAGAGAGGTTATATCATCGACTTATATTTATTGGATATCTCTCTAATCCTTGGCCTTTAGTATTTTTGTTGTAAGCCTTTTTTGTTCTATCTAAATTGATTTGGTTTCAAATTATTACTTGCATTTTCTACGATATCTAAAATTCTCTTTTGCCTTGTTTTTTTTAGCGGAATCGATCCAGTGCAATAAAATCTTTTTAGCAGACTTACTTTGACTACCAAAGTATTCTATTGAGCCTTTGTGGTTTGCAAATTCTTCTTTTAAATCTTCTGGAATTATAAGTGCTTCAACTCCATCCAAAATTGACCAAGAACCATTTTCTTTTGCAATTTCAATACTTTTGTAACCTTCTTCTTCCATAAGTCCTTGTTCAATTAAGGCTTTTACTTTATCCTTATTTATCTTAGACCAATTACTTTTTGATTTTCGTTTGCTAAAATACTGTTTGTATTTCTCACTGTCTATAGC
>JADGFH010001006.1 GCA_016743925.1 Labilibaculum sp. | reverse complement strand
AATCGAGAGAACTAAAACTATATCGTTTTGCTAAAACCTCTTTATTATGCCTTACACTTTTATGATGAAGATGTGGAAAAAATACTTTTTTAATCACCTCTTGAACATGTGAATCTAGAACTTTCTGACCTTCAAATTCAATTACCTGTAGCCTTTCACTTTCGGGTAAATGTTCTCCGATTACCTCGGCATAAACATTTTCTGGTTGGTACCTTCTACAAAAAATTGGAATACCTGCAGCAGCCGATTCAATAATAGGTAAGCCTCTACCTTCTGTTTTCGATGGCAAAAGAACCAACGATGAAATGCTATACAATTCTGGAATTCCTATCGGATTTTCAAAGTGGTTTTTAAAGCGTTTTTTATCCATTTCACTAAACAGAAATCCAAGGTAAATTCTTTTCCTAAATTCGAGATCGATTGATTCTAATAAAGCTTCAAAACGCTGTACTAATTTAACGTAGTAAGGATATTGCCCTGCAGGAATTGGCCCAGTAACCAAAATGGTAATTTTTAAATCATCCGACTCACGTATTTTAGTTTGGAGACTTTTAACTTCGAACATTTTTCTAATTAGTTCGAAATTTATTTCAATTCGCTTTCTAGAAACAACGCGTGTTGGTTGCAGAAAAATAATATTCTCCGATAGAAATTTATGCATTGCTTTGGTCTTGTATCCTATATAAATTGGTTCCGGATTTTTCCGATTCACCAATTTATAATCCAACACATCTTTTACCGAATAGCTTACTAATGCATCTTTATTATACCTACTCAGCATTTTTTCCATTTGATACATGGAATTAATTCTGCTTCGCTTATTAATATTTGAATAGTCTCTATTATCTACAGCAGTTCCTATTTCTGTAACATTAGCCGGATTGTGCCCATTCTTATAAATTAAATGCTCACTCTGTTTCCTATTGATATTTACATTCATCCAAGAACGGGACTCCCATGGATATAATACCTGTAATATTGAAAAAACCTCTCCTAAATGTGAATTAATAAAAAAGAAATCACGCGGTCCTTTTTTTAAGTCTTTTACTTCCTTATCAATTTCAGAATTACCACCTTCCCAATAAAAATCATGATTATTATTAATTACGGGGATGCCCATGAATTCCGAAACCAATACATTTGCTAATGCAAGAGAAACATTACCTGGATTGGAACATGCATTAATTAGATATAACATACCAATGTCATTCTCCTCAATATACTTTCCCAATTTTTCGCATATTATTAATGTTTGATTCCAAAGTTTAATAATCAATTCATTATACTCCTTACTTCCTCTTTCCAATTTTGTAAAAAAGAAATCATTATATAGCGTCCAATCATCAAATCCTTGTATTTCCTCTATTGTAAATGTATTTGTTTTTGAATCGATCAATTTTTCAGATTCAGGAAAAAATTTGCCAGAAATATAATGTACAGGAAGGTTTTTAGCTATGTTATTACGAAATGCTTTTGCATATTTTTCTATTTCGATACTAACGCCATCAATAGAAAAATAAAAGGTGATAAAAGCAATTCCCTTTTTATTAATATTGGATTTAAAGCTGGAAAATGATTGATTAAACTCAACTACTGGTATATTTTTATTTTCTTTAAATCGATCTATAAACAAGCCAAGATCGAACCATGTATTTATTTTTTCACTTCTTAAAAGGCCCATCATTTCAGTAGTAGAATTCCTCATAAATCTCAATAATTGGTTTAACAATATTAATTCTACTATTAAGTTACGAAAAACTCATATACTGATCAAAACAAATAAGGAATCATTTAAAATTTGAGCAATAATTAAACAATATTAAAAATGCTTAGTACCTTTGGATATTATCAAATTTGCATAAATGAAATCAAAACTATTTTGGCGCAATATTCTTTGGGCTCTCGTCATATTTATTCTTTGCTCAATTCCTGGCGACGATCTTCCAAAAACTTCAGCGGTTAGTATTCCTCATTTCGATAAAATTGTTCACTTTGGAATGTTTTTTATTATGGGAATTTTTTTAATTGCTGAATTACGATATCAAACCAAATTTAACAAGCTTACTAGAGTTAGTATTGCTC
>JADGFH010000224.1 GCA_016743925.1 Labilibaculum sp. | reverse complement strand
ATCATAAATAGTGAAATAATCTTTTCCATCAAAGGTTCTTGTTCCTCTACCTACAATTTGTTTAAATTCTATTATCTGATTTACAGGACGCATTAATACAATGTTTCGCACATTACGTGCATCTACTCCTGTAGATAGTTTTTGAGACGTAGTTAAGATAGTTGGAATACTCTTTTCGTTATCTTGAAATTGCTTTAAAGCATTTTCTCCTATCTCTCCATCATTAGCAGTTACACGAACACAGTACTCTGTGTTTTTACTAATCTTTTTATATTGATTCACCATATCACGCACCATTGCTGCGTGTTCTTGTGTTGCACAAAAAATAATTGTTTTATCCTGTTCGTTAGCATCATCCATAAATGCTTTTACACGATAACGTTCTCTTGCAGGAATTATAATTTTACGATTAAAATCCTTTTCCTCATACAATTTACCTTCTTCAACTTCTCCTTCTACAACCGTATCATCATTTGTATAAATATAATCATCTATGGTAGTTTTGATTCGTTTTACTTTAAAAGGCGTTAAGAAACCATCATTAATTCCTTCTTTTAGAGAATAGATATAAACAGGGTCGCCAAAGTATTTGTAGGTATCTACATTGTCTTTTCGTTTTGGAGTTGCTGTTAAACCTAATTGAACAGCAGGAGAGAAATAGTCTAAAATACCTCTCCAATTTCCTTCATCATTGGCACCACCTCTGTGGCACTCGTCTATAATTATTAAATCGAAATAATCTTTTGGGTACTGATTGTAATAAGCAGCAGTCGTATCGTAACTTGTTGTATTTTCTTCTTCTAATTCCTCAGCTTCTGCGGTGTTGTCATTTGCCATTAAAGACTGAAAAATGGTAAAGAAAATACTTCCGTTAGTAGGTACTTTTCCTCTTTTCTTTATCTCTTTGGGGTTTATACGTACCAAAGCATCTTCTGGAAATGCTGAAAAAGAATTGAATGCCTGATTGGCTAAAATATTTCTATCGGCTAAGAATAAAATTCTTGGTTGACGTTTTTGATATTGATTATTAACAGACAGATTCCAACGAGTATAGAACAGTTTCCAAGCAATTTGAAATGCAATGGCTGTTTTTCCTGTTCCTGTGGCTAGGGTTAATAAAATTCTATCTTCACCTTTTGCAATAGCTTCTAAAGTTCTATTTACGGCTATTTCTTGGTAATAGCGTGGTTGCCAAGTTCCCGATTTATCTTCAAATGGAATATCAGAAAATTTATCTCTCCACACTTCGACAAGCTCAGTGCTCGCATTCTGAGGATATGATTTTATCCATAACTCTTGTGGTGTTAAATAATGGTCTACAATACCTTCTTCACCTGTTTGCATACAGATTTGGTAAATCTCATCACCATTGGTAGAATAGGTAGTGTCTAAAGTTAATTTATTTGCATATAATTTGGCTTGTGCTACACCTTCGCCAACTTCTAAATTTCTTGCTTTTGCTTCAACTACAGCGAGCTTAATACCTTTATAAACCAAAATATAATCTGCAATAAGTGGTTTGGCTCTTTTGCCACCTGCTTGTATACGACCTGCGGTTATTTGGCAATTGCGTTCTCGTAATATTTTAGAACCTTCAACCACACCCCAACCACATGCTTTTAGTTTAGGATCTATAAGTTCTGCTCTTGTTTCGGCTTCGTTCATAATAAATATTGTCAGAATTAGGATTTTTAAGATTTAAGGATTTTAGGATGATTAAGTTTGAACATTAGGGCTGTTCTTTTTGTAGCTTTTGTTTTCGGGATGATTCACATTATAAACTCTTTTAAATTCGAGACTTTTAGATCCGAAATTTATTAATAAGCCTATGGGTAGATTATATGCCTGACAATAGTTCATAGCCTGTGCCAAATGCACATCTTCTAATCTTATTAAAGCTTTTATCTCGACCATTATATTTTCTTCTACAAAGAAATCGACCCTGCGAGTACCAATATCTATTTTTTCATAAAAAATTGACATCGACATTTCTTTCTGAAAACCTAAGCCCTGTTTCTCCATTTCTATAGCTAATGCACGTTGATAAATAACTTCCTGAAAACCATTCCCCAATGTAGAATGCACTTTCATGGCACATCCTATTATTTTCCTTGTTATATCTTCGTGTTTCATACTTGTAAGCTTATAGAGTTTATTTAATTTAGTGAATCATACCCGCCTTAATCTTCCCCTCAGTTATCATGTGTGTAAATTTTCATCCTAAAATCCTCTAATCCTAAAAATCATAATTCAGACAATTTGCCCGAAAATGCCTTCTCCAAAATACTCTTCTTCAACTCCTCTAAATCTACTATTTTCTTTTGATAAATGGATTCTAGCTTTTTTGTTTCGACTGAAAGGGCATCTAGTTTTTGGACGATTTGTTTTTGTTCCTCTTTTGATATTGGAAAATAAACTTTTTCAGGATGAACATTATTTCTATTTAGTGTTGGCACACCAGCACCTGATTGAAATCTTGATAAATCAAATTGTTTCAAAAAATAATATATACATCTCTCATCATTTCCGTGAAAGTCTTTTATGTATAGTGATGTGTTTAAAGGAAAATAATCTTCTTCAATATAATGTACATTGCCAATTGTTCCTGAACGTCCTGTAGAAACACCAGGGGATTTTACTTTCCATACGTCAACATAATCAGTAATACCATTAGAACTCACAAGTGGATAATCACCTTCTTTTCTTAATCTAGTTGGTAAATCAAAACCCCTTTGCAAAACACAAATTTTATCAAATCTCTTCTCCTCCCAATCATCTCCTTTATTTTCAAATACATTCTGCAAATAACTTTCAAAAAGCTCTTTTGCGTTTTGTAGATTTTGTTTTGCATTGGCTTTTGCCTTGGCTATGGCAGCAAAGGCTTGATCCAAAATGTCCACAATACTTTTTTGTTCCTCTATCGGAGGAACTAAAAGTTCACAATTTAGGATATCATCTTTTCTTAGGTTCGATTGATTTTCACCATTATTAAAATCTAAAAAATATTGATTCCTATTAAGTTGGTAAAACAAAAATCTTTTATCGAAATTAGTTGTTCGAAAAGCACAAACTCGTTGGTTTAACGAATACGTGTCATCTTTATCTATAAGAAAACATTTTGCTAAGGTTTTTCCGTTGGGAACATCACTCATGACCATTACAATATCATCTTTAAATAGAGGAAATTGTGCATTTTTAGTTCTTTTAGCTTTTTCACCATTTGAAGAAACAAATTTAGAATTTACTACTTGATATTTTCCATTCTCGTCTATGCTTTTTTCGTGAGCTTTCCCGTTGAAAAAATCACAAACATCTCCAAGTTTTTTTATTTCCCATCTCATAATAGCTCACGGATTGAATTTAGAATCTCAACAGTATCTTCGTCAAGTACTTCTATATTATTTAAAATTTCTTCAACCGACCTAAGTTCTATTTCATCTTTCTTATTCGGATTTTTTAATGATAGGTCATATGTTTGAGTATTGACTTGTGATATATCAATTGACCACGAATTTTCACTATCGCCTTTAGTTTTCTGAAGTATTACAAATTCAGCCAAGTCCTTTTCGATAAGAGGACTTGTTTTCCCGAGGTTTCTGTCCAATTTGAGTTGATAGAACCATACTTTTTTAGTAGGCTCACCTTTGGTAAAAAACAAGACTACAGTTTTTACTCCTGCACCAGTAAAAGTTCCGCCTGGTAAATCTAATACGGTATGTAAATTACAATTTTCCAATAATTCTTTACGTATGGCAACAGAAGCATTATCGGTATTGCTCAAAAAAGTGTTTTTAATGACAATACCAGCTTTACCACCCGCTTTTAATATTTTAATAAAATGCTGTAAAAACAAAGAAGCAGTTTCGCCTGTTTTAATAGGGAAGTTTTCTTGTACTTCTGCTCGTTCTTTTCCTCCAAAAGGTGGGTTTGCCAACACCACATTATAACGATCTTTTTCTTGTATGTCGGCAATGTTTTCTGAAAGCGTATTGGTATGTATAATATTGGGTGCTTCTACACCGTGTAATATCATATTCATTATACCAATAATGTAAGCCAATGATTTTTTCTCTTTACCGTAAAAGGTTTTCTTTTGTAGCGTTTCTATGTCTTGAGTAGATAGTTTTTTGGTGTTACGTAAGTAATCAAAAGCTTCTACCAAGAAGCCTGCACTTCCTACAGCACCGTCATAAACGGTTTCACCAATTTTAGGGTTAACTACTTTTATAATCGTTTTAATTAAAGGGCGTGGTGTGTAATATTCTCCACCATTGCGCCCTGCGTTCCCCATATTTTTAATTTTCCCTTCATACAGGTGGCTCATTTCAAGCTGTTCTGCGTGGGTTCTAAAACGTAATTCATCAATCAAGGCAACTACTTCACGTAAATTATAACCAGACTGAATTCGGTTTTTTAATTCCCCAAAGATTTCACCAATCTTATATTCTATAGTATCTGCACTTGTAGCATTTACTTTAAACTTTTTGAGGTAAGGAAACAATTCGTTATTTACAAAGTCTAATAAATCGTCTCCTGTTTGTGCGTTATGGTCAATCTTACCATCTTCTAATTTTGGAGCTGCCCAAGTTGTCCATTGGTAGGTTGGTTCTATGAGTCTAGTATATGCTTCACCAGAAAGTACAGCAGCATTTTCTTTGTCCTTTTCTAAATCGTCTAAATATTTTAAAAACAACACCCAAGAGGTCTGCTCCACATAATCTAATTCGCTTCCGCATCCTGCATCTTTATGTAGTATGTCGTCTATATTCTTAAAAGTCTGTTCAAACATATGTTAATTTCAATTTGCTCATTTTCGATAAGGACAAATGTAATAATTTAAGATCTGTGTAGGCAAGAAAAACAGCTCTTTTGCAAACTTAGATCGTGCGTTGGCTTGATTAGCTTGTTGCATGGCTTTTAAATACACCACAATATTTTGAAATCACTCCATTTAAAGGGCTTCATATTGCAATATCCCCTTTGCTAAAAGTTCCGAAAACTAGACCATTCCCCATAAACTAACAATTCTCTTAACGCTTACGTCAACCCACCGTTCATGTTGGGCAGTGCCTGCCACACGAACGCTTAGTTGTTATGGGCTGGGCTTCACTCCCTAAAATTTTATTTGCCTCTATTGCACATCTTTCCCTAACCACTTTTTACATGTTTCCTCATAAGGTATTTTTAAATCTTTTAGCCAAGATTCAATATATTCAGGATCATGACTATTGGGTGTTGGACTTACATTATCAATTCGAACTTGAATTGGTGTTCTCACACAGTCTCCTGTAATTATTGCATGCTGTTGTGGAATAATAGGCAACTGTTCTAATATATCTGCATTAGCACTAGACACTAATCCTCTAACATATTTTTGGTCTTCTGGATTTTGTAAGCGATGTATTACAAAAGAATTGCATTGAGACAATACCGTTTTAGATAACTCAGATGGGCGTTGACTACAAACAACTAGAGAGATACCATATTTTCGACCTTCTCTTGCGATACGCTCAAAAACAGTTTTCGCTACTGATTCCTTATTCTCAGCTATATAGTTTTGAGCTTCTTCCAAAACAATAACAATAGGAAACTTGCCTCTTTCCTCTGGTAAGAAATGAGATACAAATTCAATAATTAAACGCCCAAGCAATGCAGTTACTGTTTCTAATACTTCAAAAGGCAATTGAGATACATCAACAATGGTAATTTGACTTGTCCTCTCTTTGTCTTGGCAATAAGCTGAGTCATTGTAATTTTTTACGAAACTTTCATTTTTTACGTCCTTGTAATAACGATTAAAGTCTCCTAATATAAAAGCAATGAAATGAGCCAATATCTCTTTATTCGCATCATTAGAATCTTTCAACATTAGAGGAACCGCCATGCGCTTATCATTAAGAAAACTTCTCATCCGTAAGCGTAAGGTTGAAACAAATTCTGCGATACGATTATTACTGGTAGATTCTTGGGCTATTGCTGCGTCAATAAATTCTGTGCAGAGTTCTTGGTAATTAAACCAAGTTGGCATATCAATATTTTGCTCACTTGTTATTTGTTTTACTGTCTTTTCATTCCTAGATTCTAAAATACAGTCATCTATTTCTAGAATGTGCTTAGGTGTAGGACATGGAGAATATTTTGCAAAGCTGATTTTTTGTAATGAAGGAGGTAGTTTAGTTTTAAACGAATTATATGATTGTTCTAATGATTGAGCTTTCCACCAATCACCAGATTTTGCAATTGTAGAAATGGATTCAAGATGCTCTAATTCAATCACATTTAAATTCAACTGTTCTTCATCCGCATTTTCATTCGGGTTGTTCTTTGCTAAGCCAATTGCTCGATTAAGTACAGGAGCTTGCGTACCTTCACTTGGATTAAAAAGATGCTTATTATCTTCCCAATTCATAAACCAATATGGCACTTGTACTTTTTCATCGCCACCATAGTGGTAAGCATTTATTAATTCTAATTCTTGTGCATTCTTTTTATCAGTTAATTTAAATGTATCGGGTAAAAAAGCATCTTTATATTCCCCATTCGTATCAAAAATAACAAAGTGAGCATTTTCAAGTTTCTTATTGTCTCGAAACTCATATCGGAAAAGGTTACGAATAATTGAAGTAAATGTACATGATTTTCCAGAACCTGTATTTCCTAAAATTGCGGCATGTTTCACAAAGAATTGATCAGGACAGATTTTCACTTTATAATCTGAAAAAGCAGGTGATGTTCCAATTGGTAGATAGAAATCCTTTCCATATTGTATCTTATCAAGATCTGGTTTGTCATCAAATATGTGACATAAATCTTTCTCCGTAACATACCAAACAGGATTATCCAAGGTTGGGAAATTATATACGCCTTGTATAAATTTTTCAGACTTACCTTCCTTAGCAATTGTCCCTAACATAGTAGCTGAAATATAACGAGCAGAGGTTGGTAAGGTTATATTCGTTGTATTCTTATCAAATTCAATCTCTTCTTTCATTGTCACACGAGTAATTAAAGCAACTACTCTATCTGCACCAACAGGGATTATTATATACGAGTTAATTCGAGCTATTTCATATATATCATTTAAGCCACTTTTATAAGCTCCTCGTAAATCTTCATCTATTTTAATAAAAACTCTAAAATTATCTACAGATAATACACGACCAATACTGTTCTTTTGACTCATAATTATTCACCCTCCATATTTGTCTCATTACCAGCTTTGAAATACAATTTCTGTAATGTTTCTGCAATAGCTTCATTTTCCTCCTCTTCATATAAGTCAGGCATAATATTATTCACAAATCCTGTAAAGGTCGTTTGATCTGGATCTTCTTGATCTAGAATTAATATTCTCTTATCTCCTAACGCTCGAAGTACTTCAATTGGGGAATTAGGGTCTTTTGTTGGTGAAAAATTGGCAATAATCAATGTAAAAGATGGTATTGTTAAAGCTTGCTTTATGATATCATTTATATGTTCATCATAAAAAGAATAGCCTACACAGAATAAAGCAGATTGTGGCTGATTGATTGCTTGTGATAATTGCCTGAATAATTCTGAATATGGCAAGTCTAAAGTAAATGACTTCTTGCTGACGCAAGGGTAAATCATTATCTCCTTATTTTCATCAGGCTTAAACTCATCATTTAGGGGAATCTCTTTAATACCATAAGTGTTACTCACTGTTGGTTTTGTTGCGAGCCAAGATAAGGAACCATGGATTTTAAAATATTTAAGAACTTTCTCGGCTCTATGTACCTTTCCTGTCACACTCTGTCCTGGATAATATAAATCGTAATCATAAACTTCTGGTCTAAAGCAGCGATTATGAACTCCCATGAATCCGTTGATATAATGAATCCCTAAATTATCAAGAGCATAATCAAAAGCCATGTCATAATTAGTAGTAAAGAGATTGGCTCGCTTAAGGTTATTTGGTCTTTGCAGAAGTTTTTTTATTAGAGCCTCATGATAATGATATCGGTTTTTCTTTAACTTTTCATCATCTGTATAAATTCTATTTATAGTCGTTTTTTCTGTATTACAGTTTTGAAAAAGCCATTCTTGCATATTTGCAATAGAAGTATTAATAGAGGAAATATCTTCACCTTTCTTTTCCTTAATATATCTATCAGCTTGCAGGCAGTTAAATAAATCTTCATATGAAGGATTTGCTCCTTCACTGAAATATGTTGTAATATCAGCTTCGCAGATTTCTTTTAATCCATCTGGAATACTTCTAATAACAGGTGCACCTAAATGAAAACTAGTACCTGCACCAGTGAGAACACTTACGTTTTCTAATCCTAGATATTTTTTAATTCTAAGTTTCTGTTTTGTAAAGTCGTCGTTCATATATTCCTGTATTATTTCAAGTATTTATTGTAGCATTGCTGCGCTTATTGCCTTGCCCATAACGTAAAAGTGTTTTATCCTTTAGTTTGTCGAAGTTAACAAAAAAATGAGAATTCAGGTTTGTTTCCATTCTTTTTTCTTATAAGGATACTGACAAATAGAGGATAAAACATAGTTGAACAATGCCGTTGAGCCTATGGGTATTCTATCGGTCTCTCTTGTGC
>JADGFH010001005.1 GCA_016743925.1 Labilibaculum sp. | reverse complement strand
GACAGTGGTAGGCTAATGCACTATTTTTTAAATTGTTTTGATCATTAAGGTCTAAAAGTCTTACAAATTCTGAGATTCTAAACTCATTAATAAAATCGTTAAAATTGGTTCGATAATAGTCGTTTAGTATTTTTGAAACATGGTAATGGGGGATATCTACTGTGTTTGCCAACGATTTAAGATTGAATTTAGGATCTAGATACAATTTTTCATTAGTAATACAGTCCTTTATTAGAATAGCTTTCTCTTCTAATAGTTCGGGCTCTATCCAATCTAATGTATTTTCTTTTGGTGCTAATTGCTTTTTAAGTTTGAGTAAATTCTGCTTATTAATGATCGTAAACTTTTTGATAAAGAATAACAGCGAAGCGCAAAGGATGAACAACAAAATACTTTTAAAATATCCGCTTCTAAAGAAACTGAGTTTTACTTCCATTCTTAATCTCGTCGTCAGCACTTTGTCTTGATCAATAGACCCCCAATCAATTTCGATGTTGTACAGGCCAGGATCTAAGTTTAAAAGCGAGATGTCAGAGTTTTTTGAAAAACTGGTTTCATATACTTTAGAGGAGCCGGTTATAACAATATGGCCCGAGCGAATATTTTCAGGTGTTTCATTATTTAATCTGAAATCAAGCTTCACATTTTTGACGTCGGTTGGCAAGCCAAGATAGGTTGATGTAAGCTGGTTATTATTAATTAAGCGATGCTGAATATCATCTTCACCATTTATTATAGAGGTAACCACTACGGACAATCCTGTTCTAAAATCGTTAATTTCTTTGATGTTCGAATAACTGGTATAACCCATTTCTTTCGAGAAGGCTTTTATACGCATATACACCATGGAGCCGCCTGGTATATTTTCAAATTTAAACTGGTTACTTGGTGATTTTTCGCTAACAAATATTTTATTAAAGGCTCTGTCTTTAGATAATTCAATAATATAATGATCGAAATTATGAATACTTTCCGAGCATTCCCAATTGACATGAAAAGAAGATGGAGTTAGTAATTTTAGTTCAGTAACAACTGGTGTAATCATTGCGCCAGATTGCACCAGCGTTTCTTCATTGGCTGGAATATTAAGACGTCCATCCATTTTATTTTTTGATAAGTCGGGAACGATAATACTTCCTTTATCCAGTTGATCAAAATTGTAGTATCCTATTAATGCTTCTTCTTGCTGATTTAATTTTTTATTTTTGAATTCATTTATTTTTGTTGCTGACCGTGCCGTATTCCAGATACGCACTTCATCAATTTGTCCGTCAAACAATAAATTCTCATTAAAATCTTTAAACGCTCCAATACGAATGTCATTTGGTTTAAAATCCCAGTTAATTAGACCAGAGGTTTGTTTCGAATCCATCAATTCACCATTTAGGTAAACTTTAATAAACTCGCCATCGTATGTTCCTGCAATGTGTGACCATTGGTTTAGCTCAACATGTACACCTGGGTTGTAATTCCATTCATCACCTCGCATCGCCTCTGTTTTTATCATAAACCTAAATTGTTTGTTATAGTAGGCAAAGGCAAAACCGGATTCATTATGACCATTATCAGCGATAAAACTGAAAGGAGCTACCCAATTTTTTAATGTATTGGGTTTAATCCAACACTCAATGGACACTTGTTTATAGGGTAAACTGATATTGTGAGTATTAATAATGGCACAATGTGGTTTTGTATTAAAACTATGGTTTTGAGACCATGTAATTTTCCCTGTAAGTAGTATAAGGACGATGACAAGGTGTATTTTCATTGAGTTGTATATTGTGATGGTGAAAACGTCAATTGATAAAAGTAAATTATTAATATTCAAATATACATTTTATCTGTTATTCCTTTCCATTTCGCGAATATAACATTCAAATAATTCAAATTTATAAAAAGTTAATATGAGATTGAATTTGTATTTGTTTGATTCAAAGTGAGTAATACATGTCAGTAAATGTGATGAGATTTATTAATTTAAATGACTGAATTAGATTTCTTTTGAAGGATAAATGCATTGTAAGTTCTCTCTTTTTGGCTAATCAATTTATGTGATAGATGAGTAACTTAAGTGGACGTCTTGGT
>JADGFH010000223.1 GCA_016743925.1 Labilibaculum sp. | reverse complement strand
TAGAGAATCTATCATTCTTAATCATTTAACATATTGGATTTGAAACAAAAAAGCAAACAAATGAATTCCCTGGAGAAAATTCCGAAATGTAAAACAGAATATTTGTTTTGTTTAATTAAAAACCTATCGCTTCTCAAACTTTTCAACTCTTTGCTCCGAGACAAGCCTCGAAGAATTCTCCTCTTAATATTGATTGGAGTGTTTGTAATCTCCCCACGCCTTTTTTACGGTATTTTTTAATGGAATGGACATTCCATGTGTTTCTTCCATCCATTTGTATAAATCCTTAACTAATCTTTTATTGCTTTCTGCATACGTGGGATCTTCAATTAGATTATGTATTTCATCAGGATCTTCAATAATATTGTATAGCTCATTTTGATCCCATAATCCATAATAACGTGCATATTTAAAAGTATCTGTTCTAACTCCGAAAACTGTAGGAGTCATAGGAAAATCATATTCCCAAAAGTATTCATAATAAACACGAGTTCTCCAATTAGTTTCATCTCCTTTCAATAACTGAATCATCGATTCCCCTGGCATATATTCAGGTTTTGAAATTCCTGCACATTCTAAAATAGTTGGTGCAATGTCAATGTTTTGAACCATCCGTTCAACAGTCAATCCACCTTTGAAAATTTCTGGACAATGCACGATTAGAGGAACCTTTATTGATTCCTCATAAAAATGCCGTTTATCAATTAAACCATGCTCTCCCCAACTAAAACCATTATCTCCCATGTAAATAACCATTGTTGATTCATCTAAGTCGTTTTTCTTTAACCACTTCATTACTTCATCAACACTATCATCAACACCAAGCAAAGTTTCACAATATTTTTGCAAATTTTCATCAAAAGTACCATTTTGATCATGAAACATATAATCAACTCCATGCCAACTATGACGTTGTTGTTTAACCCACTCTGGCCAATTTAATGCTTTATATTCCTCAGAAAGAGTTTGCTTATAAGTTGATGGTTTATCAATTACTTTTCCTTTATAAACTCCATCATGTCGTTTAGCAGGTTTAAACAAAGCATGAGCCGCTTTATGTGATAGATATACAAAGAAAGGTTTATTCTTATCTCTCTTATCCAACCAATCTATAGTGTGATCGGTTAATAAATCAGTAATGTAGGTTGTCGAGTCATATTGAATACGTGTCCCATTAATATTTAGATTTGGAGAATAATATTCACCCTGCCCTTTAAAACTTTCCCAATGAGTAAAGCCTGATCGAGGGTTATCATCATGATGATTACCCATATGCCATTTTCCAAAAAAAGCTGTTTGATAACCTGCATCCTGCAGGTATTGGGGAAAATAAGTCAAATCACCCGGATTAGGTGAAACATTATCTACTATACGATGTACATGGGAATACTCACCTGTTAAAATGCTTGCTCGACTAGGTGAGCATAAGGATGTCGTAACAAAAGCATTATGCATATAAGCTCCTTTTACTGCTAAATTATCCATCGCAGGAGTTTCTAACCATGGAACTTTACCAGTAAAGCCCATATAATCATAACGGTGATCATCTGTCAGGATAAAGATCACATTTCGTTGCTTCTTTTTATTGGCTTGTTCAGTATCTTTAACAGCTTTTGTACAAGATAAAAATAACCCTAAGATTAAACTTAAGGCAAAAAATAATATCTTTTTCATTATTCCTTTGTTTTAGTAAATGAACGTGTCGATGAAGCTTTATATCCAATTCTCACTGCTTTTGTATAAATTATTTCATCATATTTTATTGCAAAAGGCTGATCATATAAATTCCATCGCCCAGTGTCATGATCTGCCTCTCTTTGATATGCAATAGAAGAACCATCAGTACTACAAATTAACTCTACTTTATTTTTACCAATGAAATAATGTTGAACTTCACTAGTTATTGGTTGCACATGATTTGGCCACATCATATTAATAAGTTCCCATTCGGGGATAAAACCTTTATCATTATATTTTGATTGCCATTTACATAATTCTCTTCTAAGCTTTTTTAATTGCCGTGCATGCAATGTATCATAAGCTTGATTATTAACTTCATACGGATCGTTTATTAAATCATACAACTCTTCAGATGGTTTAGTTTTTCCCCAAATGTAAGCTGCATCCCCACGTAATTCATCTTGATGATTAGCTTTTAAAAGAGCTTGTACCATATCCATATTTTCTCTATACAATAATCGAAATGTGGTTGGCTTACTTGTATCATAATTTCGAATATACACATAACGTCCATCTAAAACTGAACGTCTCATATCTGTTGTTTCATCAAAACGATCAGCATGTCCAAAAACGAACTCTCTTTTTTGTCCTTTGTACTTTCCTAAAAAAGCTCTCCCCTGCATATATTCGGGCGGCTTTATATCTGCCAATGAAAGCACAGTTGTTCCTAAATCCATTAATGAAATTAAATCATCACACTTTGCTCCGGCTTTATGCTTATCAGGAAATCTAACAATTAATGGAACGTGCAAAGCTGTATTTCCAACCCCTCTTTTTTGATGTAATAAGGGACCTCCATGATCACTCCAAAAGAATATGATAGTATTATCCAATAATCCATCTTTCTCTAATTTTTCATACCAATCCCCTATCTGCTTATCTAACTCAACAATGTTACTGTATTTACGAGCGATGTCTTTTCGCACAACTTCAATATCTGGATAATACGATGGAACAATTACGCTGTCTGGATGTACAAGTAATGGTTTATCCTTGTTTTGCCAAATGAAACGTTCATGTGTGATTTCATGATTATAAACAGCAAAAAATGGTTGATCTTTCTCCCTATTTTTATAGGTAGCCTCAGTACTACTTTCATCCCATGCCGTAAAAGGACATTGAAACTGATAATCTGTTTTCACATTATTTGTACAGTAATAACCAGCCTTACGCAAATACTCCGTAAACACCTTCACGTACTCAGGTAAAACAACCGAATATTCAGGTACATTTCGACCAGTGACATCGTATGTTTTTTTATAAGTTTTGTAACTTTCTTGATCTGGAGAACGATAATTAACATGTGGCCCCGTTCTCATATTATGAGTTCCTATCGTAACCGGATGCATTCCTGTTATAATTCCACTACGACTAGGTGCACACACTCCTGAAGTACTATATGCGTGAGTGTATGTTATTCCCTCTTTAGCTAAACGATCAATATTAGGTGTTGATATGCCTTTTGCTCCGTAAGTACTGATAATTGGGTTTATATCTTCACAGCTTAACCAAAGTATATTGTATTTTTCTTGAGCTACTGAATTTGAGATGAAAACATAAAAAAATATATTTAAAAATATCGATTTAATAAGCATTGAAAATCTCTTTTAATTTAACACGATTACTTCCTTCAAGCATTAGTTCAAAATCTCCTGCCTCAACTATCCGTTTCATATTTTTATCTAAAAAAGAAAGTTGTTTGTTCTTAATGGTGAATTCCACGACTCGTTCTTCTCCCACACCTAAACTTATTCTTTTAAATGCTGCTAATTCTTTGATTGGGGTGGCCACACTGCTTATAATATCATTGACATAAAGCATTACGGTTTCATCCCCTATTTTATCTCCAATATTCTTAACCTTAATTTTAACATGGACATCATCACTTGTAGAAATACTTTTTGAATATTCAATTATTTCATATTCAAATGAAGTATAAGATAAACCGTATCCAAAAGGATAAAGTGGTGTTCGGGCTTGTTCAAGAAATTGACCGCGCGCATAAGAGCTTGGTTTCAATTTATAATGATTGTAAAGTTGTCCTACGGATCGAGGAATAGTAAATGGTAAACGTCCTGACGGATTAACATCACCAAAAATAACATCGGCTATTGCTTTGCCTCCATACATTCCAGGTTCCCATGCTTGTATTATTGCATCTACATTTTCAACTTCCCAAGGAATTGCAATAGGTCCTCCTCCAATCAATACTAAAATTATTGGCTTTCCACTTTGATGAACGGCTTTTATTAGTTCCTTTTGTTTTCCTCTCAAACATAGAACTGGTCTATCAACATTCTCACCTAAAGTTTGATAATTTGGCTTTTGATTACGTTGTCCATGCTCACCAACTACAATTACAACGACATCTGACTCTTCTGCTCTATCTCGTGCCTCTTTAATCAAACTATCTTTCATACTAAATATTGACCCCATATCTAAGTAATCAACCGTACTTGTTTTATTTAAAGATTGTTTAACTCCGGCCAATGGTGTTATCACATCCGTTTTATCACATGGGATTGCCCAATCACCAAGCATTGCTTGATTATCTGCTAATGTTCCGGTGATGAATATTTTATTGTTATCCTTTTTTAAAGGGAGAACATTGTTATTTTTTAATAATACCAAACTCTTTCGTGCAGCTTCCAATGCAGTCTCTCGATGTTCTTTTTTTAATACCGTTTCTTTGACATTCTGTCTCTTTGTCAATCGATTTTCAAAAAGTCCCAACTCAAATTTACTCTTTACAATAATAGTAGCTGCTTCATTTATCCGTTTTTCTTGTACTTTCCCTTCTTTGACAAGCTGTATCATAGCTTCCAGAAATTTTGGACCATGCATATGAACATCTAAACCTGCATTTACAGATTTTTCAAATGCTTCTGTTTCGCTACTAACCGTTTTTTGTATTGAATATAGTTTTTCCATATCCATCCAATCACTTACATAAAGACCAGTAAAACCCCAATCCTTTCTAATCATATCATTCAAATAAGACTCATGCATATGACATGGCATCCCATTTATTTCATTATGAGCTGGCATGATTGAATAAACCCCTGCTTTTACGGCTTCTTGGAATGGAGGGAAAAACTCTTCTTTTAGAGTGCGCTCCGATATATCGGCTGGTGATCCATTGTAACCGTTATTGGAAATACCACCACCAACAAAATGCTTTGCGCAAGCCAATATATTTGTTTGGTCTAAGCTTCCTTGATAACCCTTTATCATCGCTTTACCCATCTGACCTACTAAAAAAGGATCTTCACCAAATGTTTCGCCACAACGCCCCCATCGATAATCATAAACAACCTCTATGTTTGGGGAAAAAGTCCAATGATAACCAATAGATCTCATTTCCAAAGCCGTTTGCGCTGCAATCTTTTCAACCAAATCTATATCAAAAGTTGAAGCCATACCTATTTCGGTAGGATAGATCGTTCCTCCTTCTTTGGTCATTCCATTACCATGAATAGCATCAATAGCTAATAATAATGGAATCCCTAATCTTGATTCAAAACTTGCTTGCTGAAGAATATTACAATCCTTTTGATTTTCTACAAATAAGAATGAGCCAATCTTCCCCTCTTTTAGTAAATCAATAGCGTCATGAGTAGAAAATTTGTAATTTACTTTAAGGTCTTCGTTTTTGGTTTCTTTTTCACTTGTTCTCCAACCTATATATTGACACATTTGACCTATTTTCTCTTCTAAAGTCATTTGTGTAACTAAATCTAAAACACGCAGATCAATTGAATTATTTTCATTTTCATATACATCAATGCGGCCATTCCGGTTTAAGTCTTTTTGAGCAAAAGTTGATAAACTAATACAGAACACAATAAAAGTTATAATTATTTTCATCATTTACTTATTGAGGTTTCATTGTTATAAGGCCAAATTGGAGCTTTATCTTGAATAGCTTGCAAATTTTGTTTAATGTTTTTTTCTTTAGTAGTCAATTTTTCTACATTTAAAACATTTAATTCTTCTGAATCATCCAATACGTTGTAGAATCTCCCATCTTGGTAAAGCTTATATTCTTTTGTTCTAACAAAACGTCCCATAAACTTTTTGGTTTGATGTTTGCGCATATGATCATAATGAACAGTTACCGTTTTACGAGGAATCTGTTTCTCTCCTTTAAGTAGATTCAAAAAACTTTTGCCTACAATGTTATTGGGTATTTCGGCTTCCCCCGCTTCAGCAATAGTTGGTAAAAAATCCGAGAACTCTATCAATTCCTTATATTCTTCGTTTTTTACACCTTTCCCTTTCCAACAAGCGACCAATGGGACTCTAGTCCCCCTATCTATCAATTTCCCCTTACCGCCTTGAATTTCGCCTTCTTTTGTATCTGTATTAATTGTCCAATGAGTTCCATTATCACCAGTAAACATGACAATAGTATTTTCAGCTATCCCTTTTTCTTGTAGCTTATTTATAATTTTACCGACTATCATATCTGTGTATTCAACCATATCTTTGAAATAGCACGTATCATTTTTATACTTAGATGTGTTATTTTGCCATTCCTTAGACAGTGGAGTTACTTCAAATGGATCATGTACTAATACCATAGGATAATATACAAAAAACGGTTTTTCATGATTATTTTCAATAAAATCAGTAACAAAGTCAGAAAATAAATCAGGGCCATACCTGCCTTCTGTAGCTTTTAGTTGTTCTCCATTTTTATAAATCAAAGGGTCAGCATAACGTTCTCCGGCATTTCTATTTTTATTCACTTGCCATAAACAATATTCATCAAATCCAAAATGATGTGGACGTGTTAGATCGTTATAGCCTGGTCGCTGCGTTTCTAATCCATTTAATTGCCATTTACCTGCTATAGCAGTTTTATACCCCCCTTGTTTTAAGATGTTGGCAAAGGTGTTTTCAGCAATATCTAAATAACCAAAATCACGATAATTTTGATAATTATATCGTCCTGTCATCATCTTGACACGTGAAGGAGTGCATAATGGTTGACTAATACAATGTGTAAAGCGTATTCCTTCCTTTGCAATCTGGTCAATATTTGGTGTATTATATTCAGTTGAGCCATTACAGCTTAAACATTCATACCCCATATCATCAGCCATGATTAAAACAATATTTGGTTTTGTGTTTTCTTTATTTGCACATGACATCATACAGAAAACAAACATTATTAATATAATATAACTACTTTTCATCGCTAAATTTATTTGAAATATCTCCACTAACACCAACTTTCTTCGCCCACACTTTATATTTTCCTAATAAAAGATTGGCCACTTCAGGCTTTTCATCTATAATATTATTCTGTTCTGCTCTATCATTAACGATATCATATAAAAACCAACTGCCATCACCTTCTTTGCGTTGGCATACCAATTTATATTTATGATTTGTTACAGCCATATTACCAAAATGTTCCCAAAACAAATAGTCATGTACTTTTTCATTTATATTTTCAATTATTGGCAAAAGACTTTTCCCCTCTAACGGAGTTATTACATTACCTTTAAATGTTTTAGGATATGTACCACCTGCAATATCTACTAATGTTGCCATTATATCCATTACATGCCCTGGTGCATTGGTTATGGCTCTTTCCTTCTTTATTTTATTAGGCCAATTAATAATTAAAGGAGTTGATATACCACCCTCATGCGTCCACTGTTTGTGTAAAGAAAAAGGTGTATTACTAACATTGCTCCATCCGCGTCCATATGATTGGTAAGATGTGTGTCCACCTGGCATCACTCCATTGTCCCACCAATCAATTCCATATTCCGTTGATTCAGCACAAGCCCCATTATCAGAAAGGAATATAATAATAGTATTTTCATCCTTACCTGTTTCTCTTAATGCACTTAATACTTTACCAACACCTTGGTCCATACAATCAACCATTGCTGCATAAACCTCCATTTTACGTGTCAATAATTCTTTTTTATCTATATTTTCCCAAGGTGGAACTGCACTATCTCTTGGTGATAGACTAACATTATTTAAGATCCCAAGATTATTAATGCGTTCGTATCTCTTTTTGCGTATTTCATCCCAGCCGCTATCATACACTCCTTCATATTTTTTTATATCTTTTTCCAATGCCTGTAAGGGCCAATGTGGTGCTGTGTAGGATAGGAAAAGGAAAAAGGGATCGTCGGATTTGTGATTACTCAACGTTTGGACTGCATAATCCGTTATTGCATTAGTTAAATAAAAGTTGGTTGTGTCGGGAAGAAATTCTTTACCATCCTTTGCAAAATGACGTTCAATATTTGGTCGTGCAGTTTTTGCAATATCAAAATAATTTGCTGCTCCACTAATCAATCCGTAAAACTTATCAAATCCACGTTTTTCTGGCCAATTTTTTTTCTCTTCTCCCACATGCCATTTTCCAGACATATATGTTGAATAACCTGCGCTTTTTAATACTTCTGCTAAGGTTACTGTGTTATTTCCCAAATAACCTTGGTAAGCTCCAGATAATCGTTCTGGTTTATCAGTATGTCTAACCATACCTCCCATTCCTGATTGGTGAGGATATAATCCGGTTAGAAGAGATGCCCGTGTTGGACAACATCGAGAAGCATTATGAAAAGTATTAAAACGTAATCCATGATAAGCTAAACTATCTATGTTGGGTGTTTGTATCTCACTACCGTAGCAACCTAGATCGGAATAGCCTAAATCATCAGCTAAAATTAAAACGATATTGGGTTTTGATTGTGTGATGTGATCTTCATTACAAGAGATTAAAGTTGCAACAAAAAATAATAGGAATAAATATTTCATATTAATAATAATAATTTAGGCAAGTGCCGGAGCACTTGCCTATCTATTTAATAATC
>JADGFH010000222.1 GCA_016743925.1 Labilibaculum sp. | reverse complement strand
ATCATTACAAGAAGCAAAAAAGATAATCAATAATAAGCTGGGGAGTGTCGATTATCTAATCAATGGAGCCGGAGGAAATTCTCCTCTGGCTACATCTGGAGTAGACCAAATGATTGATGCTGATATGGAAAATCTAGACGAAACTTTCTTCGGAATGAAGATGGAAGGTTTTGATAAGGTTTTTGATTTGAACTTTAAGGGAACTATTCTTCCTACTATGGTATTTTCAATGGATATGATCGAAAAGAAAGAAGGATCGATCGTAAATGTATCCTCTATGAATTCTTACCGCCCATTGACTAGAATTGCGGCTTATTCTGCAGCAAAGGCAGCAGTTAATAACTTCACTCAATGGTTATCGGTTCACTTCTCAAAAATGGGAGTTCGTGTGAATGCAATTGCGCCAGGTTTCTTGTTGACAAATCAAAACAGATTCTTGTTAACTGATGAAGAAACTGGCAAACCAACAGCTAGAGGTGTGAAAATCATCAACAATACACCAATGGAACGTTACGGTACTCCTCAAGAATTACAAGGTACCCTACTCTATTTACTATCAGATTGGTCAGCTTTTGTTACAGGAGTTGTTATTCCTGTTGATGGCGGATTTAGTGCATACAGTGGTGTTTAATTAGTTTTTTTTAAGTTCAATTATATATTAATTAGGTTAGCGTGTAATATGAGACAAAACGGAACAAGAATTCAATCACCTCTTTTCCGTTTTGTTCATTAACTAAAAAGAACAAGATGGCATTAGAACAAACATGGAGATGGTACGGACCAAATGATCCAATAACTCTTCAAGAAATCAAACAAACGGGAGCTACCGGAATCGTTTCGGCTCTTCACCATATCCCAAACGGAGAAGTTTGGACAATAGAAGAAATCAAAAAAAGAATTGAAGAAATTGAAGCTGTCGGACTTTCCTGGTCGGTTGTAGAAAGTGTTCCTGTTCATGAGGATATCAAGAAACAAACAGGCAACTACAAGCAGTTTGTTGAGAACTATAAAGAAAGCATAAAGAACTTGGGAGCATGTGAAATAGAAACCATTTGCTATAATTTCATGCCAGTTTTGGATTGGTCGAGAACCGATTTAGAATTTGAATCGGGAGATGGATCCAATGCGCTTAAATTCGAAATTGATATTTTTGCTGCTTTTGATGTTTTTATCCTGAAAAGAAAAAATTCAAGACAAGATTATTCAGATGCTATTTTGGAGAGAGCCGAGGCAAAATTCAAAACCATGTCGGCCGAGGCGATTGAAAAAATCACAAGAACTGTTATCGCAGGACTTCCTGGTGCTGAGGAATCATATACATTAGAAAGTTTCCAGAAAGTATTGGATAGCTACAATGAAATTGATGCTAGCAAATTAAAAAAACACCTTCACGAATTTTTATCAGAAATTATTCCTGTAGCTGAACTAGCTGGTGTTCGTATGGCAATTCACCCAGATGATCCACCACGTGCTTTGCTTGGATTACCTCGCGTTGTAAGTACCATTGAAGATGCATTAGAACTAACTAAAGTTGTTGATTCTGTTTCGAATGGAATTACACTTTGTACAGGTTCTTTTGGTGCTGGTCATTTTAACGATTTACCAGAAATGACAGCAAAATTGGCTTCCCGAATCAATTTTGTACACTTAAGAAACGTTAGCAGAGATGCAGAAGGAAACTTCTTAGAAGATTACTTATTCGATGGAGATATTGATATTCCCGCTGTAATGAGAGCCTTGCTAATTGAGGAAAAATCTCGTAAAGAATCTGGTCGTGCCGATTGGCAAATTCCAATGCGTCCCGATCATGGCAATAAAATGTTAGACGATCTTCCGAAAACAACCAACCCTGGCTATTCTTTGTATGGAAGAATGAAAGGATTGGCTGAATTAAGAGGATTAGAGCAAGGATTAGAGCAAGGATTAATGGCAAGTATTAAATAATAGCGACACTTATTTCTTGACTTTTGTAATTAGAACAAATATTTTGCACATCAAAAACATGAAAAAAAACAAATTATTTCCTAAGCTTTTTTTAATACTTATCTCTTGTTTCCTTTTTATGAGTTGCCAAGAAGTAAGTAAGCATAAAACTTTACAATTAGCACACGGCCTAGATCCAACTCATCCTGTACATAATGCAATGGTATATATGGCACAGGAATTGGATAAAATTTCTGAAGGGCAAATGAAACTTGAAATTTATCCAAGCGGACAGTTAGGATCCGAGCAACAATGTGTTGAATTACTACAATTGGGAAGTTTAGCTATAACAAAAGTTTCGGCTGCCGTAATGGAAGGTTTTACCAATAACTATCAGGTACTTGGTTTGCCATATGTTTTGCGTTCAAAATCGCATTCTTTTAAAGTTTTAGATGGACCTATTGGTGAGGAATTGTTAGCCTCTACCGAAAAATTCAATTTAAAAGGCTTGTGTTTTTACGATGCAGGTGCACGAAGTTTTTACACTTTAAATAAAAGTATCGAAAAGCCTGAAGATTTAGATGGATTGAAAATACGTGTTATGAAGAGCCAAACCGCTATGAGTTTGGTAAAAGCTATGGGCGGCTCTCCAACACCAATTTCTTGGGGCGAATTATATACTGCTCTTCAGAGTGGCGTAGTAGATGGAGCTGAAAACAATCCACCTAGTTTTTACACCTCTCATCATTACGAAGTTTGCAAGTACTATTCTTTAAACGAACACACCAGAGTTCCCGACGTGTTAATTATCAGCACTGTTATTTGGAACAAATTAAATGATCAACAAAAAGAATGGTTACATGCAGCAGCAAAAAAATCAGTAATCGAAGAACGTAAATTATGGGCTGCTTCTGAAGAAGAATCAATAAAGAAACTGTTAGAAAATGGTGTTAAAATCAATTATCCTAATAAAGATCAATTTGCTGGGCGCGTACAAGAAATGCTTGACGCCTACCAAGAACAACCTGTTCTTTATGAATTAATCCAGCGTATACAAGCAACAAAAGACTAACCAACTCTACGTTATGACCTTCAAGAATCAATTAGATAATATACTCGAAAAGATACTTATTAGCCTCATGTGCATACTTGTACTCGATGTGCTCTGGCAAGTATTAAGCCGTTACGTTTTGGCTTCTCCTAGTTCTTTTACCGACGAGTTAGCCGGTTTTCTATTAATTTGGGTTGGCTTATTGGGGGCTGCTTATGTAGCTGGCCAAAAGCAACATTTAGCAATCGATTTGCTTTTGCAAAAATCATCATCAGCAAATCAGAAGCGCATACTTCGTTTTATCAATATTTGCATCGCTCTATTCGCTTTTAGTGTGTTAATTATTGGTGGAAGTTGGTTGGTAATTACTCGTTTTCAGTTTGATGTAAACTCCGCAGCTTTGCAAATTCCTTTGGGGTATATCTATCTTGTTTTACCCCTTAGCGGATTAATTACCCTTTACTACTCAATTGTTTTTATTGTTGAACCAGCAGAAGAATTAAACTAATGGAATATATCGGAATTATAGTACTCATTGTATCGTTTTTATTCTTACTGATAGTTGGAGTTCCTATTGCTTACAGCATTGGAATATCTGGAATATTAACTATGCTTGTAAGTATCGACTCTTTACCTGCATTCGCAACATTTGCACAAAGAATGGCCACAGGATTAGATAGTTTTGCGCTATTGGCAATCCCATTTTTCATACTCGCCGGAAACATAATGAATAGCGGAGGAATTGCCATTCGTTTAATTAACTTGGCCCGTGTTTTGGTAGGTAGATTACCCGCAAGTTTAGCCTTTGTAAATGTTTTTGCCAACATGTTATTTGGTGCAATATCTGGCTCGGCAGCTGCTTCGGCATCAGCTATTGGAGCCATTATGGGACCGCAAATGAAAAAAGAAGGATATGACGAAAGTTTTAGTGCCTCAGTTAATATTGCATCAGCAACCACCGGCTTATCTATTCCTCCAAGTAATATTCTAATTGTATACTCATTAGCCAGTGGCGGAGCATCCATTACTGCACTTTTCTTAGCAGGTTATATTCCTGGTATCCTTACGGGATTTTCGATCATGATTACAGCAATGTGTATCTCGATCTATCAAAACAAAGGAGCCAGTTCAATGCTAAAAACGCTAGCTAAAGTTTTTATTGCAATTGCGATTTTACTAACCTCGATGTATGCTTTAAGTTTAATAAAAGAAAATTCTCAGGCAGCATTTAAAGGAATTAGCAGTACGCTTGTCGTGTTAACAATTGCCTTTATTACCTACCGATTACGCAATAAAGCGGCTGGGATTAAAAGAGGATTAAAAATATTATGGCAAGCCATTCCTAGTTTATTTTTACTGATCATCGTAATTGGTGGAATCATTGCTGGTTTTTTTACAGCAACCGAAGCTTCTGCCGTAGCAGTACTTTACGCTCTTGTATTAAGCTTAATCTATAAAGAAATCACAGTTAAGGACATACCTCGAATTGTATTAGGATCGGTTAAAACCACTGCAATTGTATTAATTCTTGTGGCGACCTGCATTGGCTTATCATGGATTATGGCATACGAAAATATACCTCAGAATGTGAGCTCTGCTTTATTAGGCCTTAGCGATAACCCAATTATTATTCTATTACTAATTAATTTGATTCTTTTATTTGTTGGTGTTTTTATGGACATGACTCCTGCAGTACTCATCTTTACTCCTATCTTTTTACCTATTGTTGTAGATCTAGGAATTGATCCGGTACATTTTGGAATCATCATGGTGTTAAACCTTAGCGTTGGACTTTGTACTCCGCCAGTTGGTTCCGTACTGTTTATTGGATGTAGTGTTGCCAATATTAAAATTCAACAAGTAATTAAACCATTACTGCCAATGTTTATAGCAATGATTGTGTGTTTATTATTGGTTACTTACATTTCCGATTTAAGCATGTGGTTACCTCGTATATTTGGTTTTTAAATTATCAATCTATTGAGAAAATACAACTCTTACTTTTGTAAAATTCGAAAGTAAGAGTTTGCTTTCTAATCAAATAAATCGATTCTGTCTTGCGTTTAAAAAAAAAGGAATAAAATGGCGAAAATTCGTATTAAGGATATTGCCTAACAAGCAGGCGTATCAGTAGGGACAGTTGATCGTGTTCTACACAATCGAGGTGAAGTTGCTGAAGAAACCAGAAAGAAAATTTTGGAAATTGCGAAAGAAAACAATTACCAGCCCAATTTGATTGCTCGTGCTTTAACCTCAAAAAAACAATGTGTTTTCGCCTCACTATTACCAACTTCCAACGAAGATGATATTTTCTGGAAACGTCCTTTAGCAGGGATTAGTGATGCAGCCTCGGAACTTGAACAATTCCAAGTTCGCGTTGACAAATTTTTTTTTGAACATTACAACGAAAAAGATTTCATAAAACAAACCGAAGCAATTTTAAGACTTCAGCCTGCAGGCGTAATCTTCTCTCCCAAATTTAAAAAAGAAAGTCAGGCATTTATAAAAAAACTGGAAAAGAAAGAAATTCCATATATATTTCTTGAATCGAAAATAGATGACTGTAATTATTTAGCTTACGTTGGTAGCGATGGCTATATTAGTGGTCGTGTTGCTGCTAATTTAATCGATTTTGGCACCTCTATTGAAAATGATATACTCGTCATTAATCTTGCTAAAGATTTGGATAATGGGAAAAATCAAGGAATGAAAATTACGCTAGAAATTCCTACTTCAGATTCTGATTTAATTCAACAAAAATTAGACGCCATTCTATCCACAAATAAAAACATAAAAGCCATATTTATAACAGGATCGAAAGTTCACAAAATTGCAGAATACCTAATTAAAAAAGATCTAAAAGAAATTTCATTAGTTGGATATGATCCTATTGAAAAAAACATTAAATATCTAAAACACGGAAGTATTAATTTTTTAATCGGACAACACCCATATCAACAAGGATTTAAAACAGTTAAGAAATTATTTGATCATGTACTACTTCATCATAAAATTACAAAAGATGAAATTTTACCTGTTGATATTTTAAGTAGAGAAAATATTAAATTATATAAAGTATAAACAATATTGGTAAATAAGATTTATATTATCAAAATCTTTTTTGAGATTAACGAACCTTTATAGTTCGCTGTAGCTATATAAATACCTTTACTCATACCTGAAAAATTATGCTCAAACGTTCTGTTCAGGATTTCTTTTTTTAAGGATGTAATACCATTTAAATTTGTGATGCTTAGCGTTACTGGAAATTTAGCAAACTCAAAATTTGTTTTTCCTCTCGATGGATTAGGATAAATTATCAGCTCATTGTCATCACCTTTAAGTTGATCTGTTGAAGTGATAAGATTAAACGTAACTTTGGCTTGTAGACTGCTGTTTTTATCTATCGTTAAACTGGATCCCGTAATTTTAATATTGATTTTTTGTCTCTCAATTTGATGTTCTTGAGGAGTATTTGTTCCATTCAATAACAATTCAACCTCTACATAATCAGGATCAATCTCTGCTGGCAATTCAAGACACAGAGTTTTAACTATTAGCTCACCATGTTTAATGTCAATATTGGAAGTAAGCTTATCATCTTTTCTTTCTTGCGAATAGGTACCCCATCCATTAGCTGCGGTAAAAGCGGCTTTAAAATTATTGGGTTTAAATTTAGGAGCAAAGCCTATTTTTTCGTTTGGACCATCATAAGTATATCCCGATGCTGCGATGTATACGCCATAACTTGCCATTGCCCTAGCGTAATGATCTCCGCATTCTACTTCGTTCCAAGGATTGCGTTTAATGGCATGATAGCGATCGTGAATTGCTTTTGTTATCGCCAAGCCTTTTTCCAACATACCTTCCCAAATCATATGCCCTGCTACCTGATATTCAAAACCTGTCATGCATTCATTAAAATAATAATCGTAGCTTTCTTTAATTCGCTTTGTATCTCCTTTTGGCCAACTACACATCAACAATCCAGCTTCTCCTTCCATGGCATAAATCCGCCCAGCATTTAAGGCATTTCGATATCCTCCCGCATCAATAGCAAAATTGTATTTCCATAAGGCTTCGAGGGCTTTTTTAGTATTTTCTTCAGAAAGCACGCGATCTAATCCTACTTGAAAAGCCCAACTCTGACCCAATACCTGATCTATTTCGCAACCATCGTAAGAACCTACTTGATTAGTATTTCCTGATTGTCCAATTTGGTAATAATACTCTCCATTAAACAATTCTTTATCAACATTAAGCATTCCCTTTTCGATTACCAATTTGCATTTGTTAGCAAAATTGGTATCATCAAGTTCTTTGGCCATGGCTTGTCCTGCACGCAAAGCAGCAAGATAAATAGAACTCAGCCAAGCAACCTTCCCATACCATGGACGATCAAGTGTATTCATTTGTCCACCTTCTAATATCCCATCAAGCTCAGGATCTAATTTAAACAAGGGCTTAAACATGTTTTTTATCCTTTCCCAGTTTTTTACTAGAAAATCATTGTTGCTCGTCATTTGGTGTTCACGAAGAATTCGAAGAATCGTTCCTGCTTGTCCATCTACAGCAAATGCCTGATGATTTTCAGCTCTAAATCCACTAACGCCTGTATATTGATTTAAGGCAATATCTAAATCTACACGCTCCCGCATATCACGTTCAATATCGGGGAATATCCGTGACAAAGCCTGAGCATAGTGCCATACATGTGTACAAGTTCCAGCACAGCACCCAACTCCTTCCCATGCCCACATACGTCCGTTTTGATATCGGTAACAAGTGCTTGTTGCAGCGGTTGAAACATTTAAGAATGTACGATCGAGAAACCAATATGGGAGTGTGGAGTCGTACCAAGTGTCGCGCCATAATCGGGTTTGACTAGATAATTCTTGGAAGTTTGTAGCCACATAATGCACTACCTCACTTGCCGATTTAAATTTGTTGGCATAATAACGTCCTGCTCCTATTGAACCATTCTTGATATTTGGAAAACTCCAACATACAGCAAATGAAATGGTTTGAGTTTGATCTGGATTAAGGCGTAAAGTTCGACCCAATTTCCCAATTAAAACATCTGATAAAGTAGTACTTGCATCACAATTTTCTGTTGTTGATGCGAGTTCACCACCCAATAGAACCAGTCCCATTGTTCCATAATCTCCTAATTCATCGAAAGATCTATTTTCAATTTCTTCATCAGAAAAAGTAATTTTACCAACGCCTATATTAGCCCACGAACCTTGTTGAGCATCTACAATTTCTAAATGTGCTTCTTTCCCTTGTAAGTTTTGAACATACATTGATTGAAGCTGCATGTGATTATTGTTTTTACCCGTTAAGGAAACAAATATTTCGCTGTCGACGATTAAATTAACACAGGTTTTTGTTTTATGAGCTCCACCTCCGATCCAAATATTAATGTATTTACGATCTATAGTAAATTCGGAACTTGTTAATTTTCCAGTTGCATTGTCTTTTTCACCAACCGTTGCTCCAGGAGCAGTTGCATGTGAGTTCACAACTCTTTCAGTATCTCCACCAACATCTCCCTGATAGGAAGGTATATCACTTTTTTTAATCGGTCCATTGCCAAAGGCATCCCCTTCTATTTGCCAAGCATCGTAG
>JADGFH010001004.1 GCA_016743925.1 Labilibaculum sp. | reverse complement strand
AGACAGTGCCTTTTTTCATTCGGATTGCTTCCAACTCATCAATGATAAGCTTTTTGCTTGGGTTCGATAGCTTATAATACCTATCGATGGCTGACAACACATTTCTCATAAAAACATTTTTTGATTCGGACTTAACAAATGTAAAGCAAAATGCTATTAGACTGAAATATATTTGTAGTCAGAATATAGAATTATAACGACTCACTTGCATCGTTTTTTTGTTTTGCCACGTTTCACAGCTTGAAATCCGAAACGCCAGTTTCGAAAAGAGTACAAAACAAAGGATGTAAGTTGTAGGGAAAGCTCTCGTTTTATTTCCATTTCATTTATTAACAACATCTGTATTTTAAGAAAGACAGATCATCCTATTGGCGCACTCTTGTTGCTGGTGGATGAACTTCTTTATTGTAATATGTATGTCAATTTTAGACTTATTATGAAATTTTGGAAGCAAGAGACTGGTGAATACAAAAAAACACTTTCACTAAGTATTCCTGTGATTATAGCACAGGCAGGACAAATTACAGTAGGATTAATCGACAATGTGATGATTGGCCAATTGGGTACAATCCCTTTTGCAGCAGCATCGTTTACAAATACCTTATTTAGTTTGGTTTTGATATTTGGAATGGGCTATTCCTTTGCTTTAACCCCACTAATTGGCAAAAGCTGGGGCGAAAAAGACCACGATTCGATTGGAGCCTGGATAAAAAATGGTCTACTCGCCAATGCATTTATGGGCGTGGCATTAGCCTTACTCCTGCTAATTTTGTATGTGCTTATTCCCCATATGGGACAGCCAGAATCCATTCTGCAATCTTCACAGGACTATTTGGCCATACTCATTACCTCGGTTATTCCGATGATGGTGTTTTATGGCTACAAACAATTTGCCGAAGGTGTTGGCGATACCAAAACAGCTATGAAAATTATGCTTTGGGCTAATGTGATCAATACAGTGGGTAACTATGTGTTTATGTATGGTAAATTTGGAGCTCCAGAAATGGGTCTTACGGGTGCGGGTATTGGGACTTTATTGGCTCGAATATTTATGGCTCTCGCTTTTATCATTCTCTTCTATAAGAATCAGAAATTCAAACTATTTACAAAACTATACAGACAAAGTGCCTTCTGTTGGGACAGTTTTGTGCGAGTTGTAAAACTAGGAATCCCTTTGGGCGGACAAATTGTAATGGAAGCCAGTGCTTTTGGATTGTGTGCCATTATGATGGGCTGGCTTACTGAAGTCGACCTGGCTGCTCACCAAATAGCCATTACGCTATCTACTCTCGGATTTATGATTTATCAAGGCTTAGGGGCAGGCACAACCATACGCGTAAGTCACTATAAGGGCGAGAATAATAATGCTGGGATTATGCGAGCAACTAAAACGGCCATGAATTTAATGTACCTCTATTCTGCTGTTATTGTTGTTGTATTTATTGGTGCACGTCATCTGTTACCTCTCCTGTTTACAGCAGATATTAAGGTTATTAATCTGGCGGCACAGATGCTAATTGTTTGCAGTATTTTCCAATTGGTAGATGGGATACAAATTATACTTGCAGGAACATTGAGAGGCTTTGCCGATGCTAGAATTCCTGCTATCATCACTTTTATCTCCTATTTTCTGATATCAATTCCATTTAGCTATCTATCGGCTTTTGAATGGGGCTTTGGCGCAGTAGGTATTTGGTTTGGGTTTCCTATTGGCTTATTTGTTTGCTCTACCCTCTTCCAAATTCGATATAAGTATATCCTCAAAAAGATCTAATTGAAACACTTCTTTTTCAAAATGAATTATAGAAATTCATTTTAGGTTCAGGCTGAAACGCTTGTTGCATCTAAAAACAAAAAAATCCTCGTAAGCATGTGTTTACGAGGGTTTATTATGCAGCATCAATAAGAATAATTCCAAATTCTGTTCATCTGTTTGTGGATAAAAATCAAAATAAACTGTCTTTGCAGTGAGGATATTCCAAAAATTGATTGTCTTTCTCATGATTCTAATAAAATAAATAAACCTGAAAAAGTATTCGAATAGGAAGTAAATTTCTTATCGTGATAAATTATATCTGCAAATAACATTTTCC
>JADGFH010001003.1 GCA_016743925.1 Labilibaculum sp. | reverse complement strand
GTCTAATAGTGTTCAAATTAGTTAAAAGTGGAACAAAATTACTTTAAACACAGAAACATTTTTTGTGTCACACGTCAGTGTCTGTTTATCCCAATCATTTTAATTGTGAAAAGTTTGAAATTAGTTTTGCTCAAAATAAATTTTAAAACTCAAATTAAAATGAAGAAAAGAATATTCAGATACTTAAAACATCAGTTTGTAAGCCTATTCGTGTTAGGAGTAGTACTTGTTCCTTTTGGATTATATCACGGAGCGAGTTTACATTATTCGGATCATCCTTTAATGTATAACATCGATAATGATGGTCCTTATGTTTTCTATCAAAATGACAGCGTTATCAATGTAAATTATGTAAAAGGAACTAAAGCGCATGGTTTCTATGTAGATAAAAAGGAATACGCAATTAATTCAGAGGTTTTAGCAACAAGCTATTTTCAAATAGACTCTTCAAGTTTTGAATTTAAAATCAAATCAGACATTAAAATTCCAAAAACAACTTATAATGACGGAAATCCCATTGTTGCAATTTCAGATATTGAAGGAGGTTATAAATCCTTCAGAGATTTCCTTATACAAAACCAAGTAATTGACAAGAAGCTCAATTGGATCTTTGATAAAGGGCATTTGGTATTGGTTGGTGATTTTGTAGATCGTGGTTGGTCTGTAACACAGGTACTTTGGTTTATTTACAAACTGGAACAAGATGCAGAAAAACACGGTGGTTTTGTCCATTTTATTATAGGGAATCACGAATTGAAAAATATGCAAGGTAATTTTGATTCAGCTGCTGATAAATACTTAGCTGTATCAAGAATTCTAGAAAAAACCCAATCTGAATTGTATGATAAAAAGTCATTTATTGGAAAATGGTTATCAAGTAAAAACGCCATCGAAATGATAAACGGAAACCTTTTTGCACATGGAGGGATCCATCCAGATGTAGCTAATTCCGATGCAAGTTTAGTTGAAATAAATCAATCTATTAGAGGTAATTATTATAGAGCGTATTACCCAAAAGTAAAAAAGACCAACGAAGAATTATTGATTTCAAACAAAAAAGGAATTTGTTGGTATCGTGGTTATTTTCGAGAAGATTTAACACAAGAACAAGTAGATGCTGGACTTAATAAATTTAATGCAAAGTCAATTGTAGTAGGACATACATTACAATCAAAAGTGAACAGACAATACAATGGAAAAATAATAGGTATTGATGTAAAGCACCCAAAAGACTACCAAAAATATTGGCCAAAAGGAAAATCGGAAGGTTTACTCATTAAAAACGACAAATACTATCGTGTGTTTGCAGATGGAGATAAACAAGAAATCTAAAAATGAATTCGGTACTATTCCTTAAATCATTAATAAAATCAACACAAATGAAAACTAAATTATACAACTATTTAAACAAACCCTATGCAGTGGTTTTTATAATGTTCATTGCACCAATATTTGGGTTTATTGATCGAAACTTTGTCTTTTTCTTTGGCCTCGGTGTTACCTTCCTAATTTTAAAAGAAAGCAAATTTGATTGGGCAAGGTTCGGAATAGGGCAAAAAATTACTGAGAAAACCGTATTAAAGAGTTTACTTATAGCGATAGCGTTATTTATTGTATTTAGCATCTTTATAGACCCTTTACTTCAAACATGGCTAGGTGATTATGATTTATCATCTATAGAAGATATCAGAGGGAATTTAGTGGGATATATTGTTTTAATGGTCATCATCTGGATATTTGCGGCGTTTGGAGAAGAATTCCTGTTTCGTGGCTATTATATGAAAGCATTAGCTGAGTTATTAGGTAATAACAATAAGGCCTGGTTGCTCTCAGCAATTATTACGTCACTCTACTTTGGGATATCTCACATTTATCAAGGTCTTACAGGAGTAGTGGCAGTGTTTTTATGGTCTTTCACTATTTCCTTGATCTTTAATAAAAACAGAAACAATTTACTCCTACTTGTTTTGATTCATGGGTTTTATGATTCAATAGGAATAACTCTTATTTTTTTGAATATGGATTTTGGAATTTCTGAATGGGTACAGCAATTGTTTTAAATAAGTGTTGATTATTATTAAAAAAATGTTGGTTC
>JADGFH010000221.1:426-8651 GCA_016743925.1 Labilibaculum sp. | reverse complement strand
GTGCCACATGGTGTGGATCACAGGTCCTTGTTCATCCAATTCAAATCTGCCAGTCCAACATGCTAGAGATCCATATTTTCCAAAGTCGACCATAAATGCGATAACATTCGAATTTATTTTTCCTGATATTTCAAATTTCTCCTCAAATCTTGGTTGGCCAATTGCTGTTTGAAATGTTCCACTTACCCTGTTTTCAGTAACAGCTAAGTCCATCACAGAATTGTATTGGTTTTTCCATTTTCCGTTAAGGTTAATCTTCATTTTTGTAATTTTTTAAGTGAATCTTGTTCAGTAACTTTAATTTAGTCTGAAAATCTCAATTCAACAAATAATTTAACTATTTAAAGATAAATACCTCTTTTTTTTTATTCTTATTTTTGATAGTCTCGAAACATTCCATTTTATTCAAAACAATAATCATTACCTCTTAAATTACTTAGTTTTTTATAAATTGGTTAATTGAATTCTTGCTGTCTAGGACAAGTTTTGAAAGATGATTTCTAAAAGTTGTTCTTGGGTGTAAGGCTTGGTTATAAATGCATCAAAACCTGATTCTTGTTTATTCTTTAATTCATCTTGAAAGTCATAAGCTGTTTGGACAATAACAGGGATATTTGGTTTTTTTCTCTTTAATACTTTGGTTACCTCGTAGCCGTTAATATTAGGTAGATGTACATCCATTAAGACAAGATCAAAATTATTCGCCTTAAATTTTTCTACTGTTTCTATACCATCTTGCGACCATGTTATATTTGCATTTGTTTTACGCAACACTTCTTTAATATATAGGAAATTCGATTTCGTGTCTTCCGCCACAAGTATATTTTTACCAGATAGATCAATTCGTTTACCAGAACTTGAACTATTTACAATGTTTTGGGTCGTATTGTTTTGAAAAGGAAGTTCAATATTGAATTGACTACCTTTCTCTGGGTGCGAGACAAACCAAATTTTACCACCAAGTATTTCTGTTAAACTTTTTGAGATTGTTAGTCCCAGTCCTGTACCTCCGTGTTCTACCGTATTGTTACTTGCTTGTCTAAAACGATCATAAATCAGATTTTGCTCTTCAAGTGGAATTCCAATTCCTGTATCTTTCACGAAGAAACAACAATTTTCATCATACAATTCTACACCAAAATTGATCACTCCTGTTTCTGTAAATTTTAATGCATTTCTCAGAAGATTAATTAAAATTTGTTTAATCCTAACAGGATCGGAGTATATACTAATATCTTTAACTTCTTCTGCAATATCAATTCGGATTTCGATATGGTCTTTTTTATCTAACTTTTTTTGTTCATCGAACATACTCTTTAACTCAAGAAGTATTGGATGTAATTTGAAAACGTTTTTTTTGATTTTCAATTGCTTGGACTCAATCATCGAAATATCTATAATATCATTAACCAGAGTTAGTAAAATATAGCCATTATCATTAATGATGCTTGTGTAATTACGCTGTTTTTCAGGAGAACTTGTCATCGTAAGAAGTTTTGAGAATCCAATGATTGCATTCATTGGAGTTCTAACTTCATGTGACATATTTGCAAGGAATGAAGATTTTAAGCGGTCAGATTCTTCAGCTTTATTTTTTGCTTTTTCCAGTTCTACGGTTCTAATTTTAACTAATCCTTCTAGATTTTTTTGATGATCAGCCAGAAGTGATTCTGTTTTTTTTCTTACTTCAACCTCATTTGTAAGTTTTTTATTTGCTTTTTTAACTGCCACGTACAGTCCATAAATAAGAGTAGTTGATAGTAATATGATGATAACGATTATAATTAAGAAAGAATTAATAAGAGACTGAGTATTTAATTTCTCTTTTTCGATAGCTTTTTCATTCTGAAATATCTTCTCCAGACTTATTCGCTTGTCTCTTTCATTTTGCATTTGAATCCATCCAATTCGATTTTCCAGCTGAGCATTATACATTTGGTTGTATAAATTGAAATAAATCTGATGATAATTTAAGGATTTTTCAAAATTATTTTCGGAAGAATAAATTTCAGATAAATTTTTCGCACTTTCTGCTTTCAGTGTTATTCTGTTCATATCACTGGCAATTTTATAGCTATTTAATAAATATTGAATTGCCTTTTGAGGGTGTTTTTGAACTCGATACAATTCAGCTAAATTGTTGTACGCCGATGCAACACCTCCAAGATTTTCTAATACCGTATTAATTTCAATAGATTTATTAAGGTATCGTTCTGCATCTAATAATTTGTGTTCTTTAATATTGATAAGGCCAATATTTGTGAAGCATGAAGCTATTCCTTTTTGGTTTCCAATAGATTTTTGGATGTTAAGAGACTTATTGTATTCAAAAAGACTTTCATCGTATTTTTCTTCCTGATAAAGAGTGTTACCTACTTTTCTGTATCCTTCTGCGGCACCTTTTTTGTATCCAATTTGTTCGTTTATCTCAATTGATTTTCGAAAGTTTTCCTTTGCCATTTCAGGATCTTTCATTTCATATAGGACCATTCCAATATTGAGATAGCAACTTGCAATGTTTTTTTTCGAATCAATTTTCTCGAAGATTTTTAATGCTTTGTGATTGAATTCGAGAGCTTTATCGTTTTGCATGATGCTCTGGTATACTTCTCCAATCCCCATGTAAGATTGGGCTATACCACTTTTAGAAAGCAATGTTTTACTAATTTCCAGTGATTCATTATATAGGTCAATTGCTGTATTTCTATTCCCTAAAGCATTTTGTAGTTTGGCTAGTTGATTTAGAGAGTAGGCTACATTTTTATATAACTGATGTTCTTTGCCTATAGATAATGCTTTATCGAAATATATTTTTGCTGAATTTAAATCATTCATTTCAAAGTAAGTGTTTCCCAATCCATTTTGAGAATAACAAATACCAGAGATATTTTTGTTTTTAATGTTGAATTTTAATGCTTCGAAATAATAGGATAAAGCGTCTTTATAATGGCAAGTTTCGAGATGAATATTTCCTATTGCATTAAGATTGTAACTGTAATTAATGCTATCCTTTATTTGCTTTTTTAATTCAAATCCTTTTTGATAATACTCTTCTGCCTTAGAATAGTTGCATTTTGCATAATACAGTTCGCCTAAATAACCATAACAGAATCCCATTTTTATGGTATCCTGCATACTCTCCCAAAAGTTGAACGAAATTTCAAAGGATTTTTGCGCTTTATCCATATTCCCTCTGTAAATATAGATTTTTCCAAGAAGTTCGTTTGCATTAGCAAATTGCTCCATATTTTCAACCTTAAGAGCTTTTTTCGCTGCTAAAAGAGTTAATTTTAATGCCTCTTTATTATCAGAGTTAAAATCTTTTTCAGCTCTTGAAAGTAAACGACTAATAGAGAAATTATTCAGTTTAGATGTAGCTTCATCAGGATGATTTTGAGCGTATACTTGTATGCTTGCGAATAATGAAAATAAGATAAAAAGTATATTTTTCATTCTTATGGGCTTGGGCGTTTTATGTATTAACTTAAAAAAAAGCTTTTGTTGTAACAGATTCATCTTTTTATACTTGAAAAATGTAGCTTAGCAAAAGCATAAAACTTGTTAATCATCTCAAAGGTAAGTAATGTGTCTTAATCGGATGTTAAATATAGTCTGCAATTTGAGGGATTCAGCTTGTATGGTTACGAATGACTTTTTTCTAAATGTAGGCAGCTATTTATTTTATTCGTATTATCTTTGCGCATTCGGATTGTAATAGGGGTTTTTGCTTAAAATGAGTAAGAATACGTCAAATTGAAATGAATTTTACAGATAACTAATTACAATCTAACTGGTATATAATTGAATTCGAAATAAAGAATTTTCAGATGAATATTGAAAGCATTATTAAGGGTAAGGTAGTAGAGGCTATAAATAGTTGTTATGGCCAAGAAATTGATGATAAAACAGTTCAAATTCAAAAAACAAGACGCGAATTTGAAGGTGATTTAACAGTTGTTGTATTTCCTTTTTTGCGCTTTTCAAAAAAATCTCCTGAAGTTACAGCTAACGATCTTGGTGCATTTTTAATCGAAAATATTGAGTCGGTTACAGGCTTTAATGTCGTTAAAGGATTTTTGAATTTAGTTATTGATAGTTCATATTGGATTTCAGTTTTAAATTCAGCTTTGCAAGCAGAAAATTATGGATTTAAAAAATTAGAAGCTGGTGCTAAAAAAGTGATGATTGAATATTCATCGCCAAACACAAACAAACCACTTCACTTAGGACATATCAGAAATAACCTATTGGGTTATTCTGTAGCTCAGATATTAAAAGCAAATGGATACGAGGTAATTAAAGTAAATTTGGTTAACGATCGTGGTATTCATATTTGTAAATCGATGCTTGCATGGTTGCGTTTTGGAGAAGGTGAAACGCCTGAATCTACAGGATTAAAAGGAGATCATTTAGTTGGAAAATACTATGTGAAATTCGATCAGGAATATAAAAAAGAAATGGAAACATTAGTAGCCAATGGAATGGATGCTGATGAAGCCAAAAAGAAAGCGCCTTTATTGGTTGCGGCTCAGGACATGTTAGTGAAATGGGAAGCAGGCGATGAAGAGGTTGTTGCTTTGTGGCGTAAGATGAACGATTGGGTTCTAGCAGGATTTGAGGTTACTTATAAAAAAATGGGTGTAGATTTCGATAAAGTTTATTTCGAATCAGACACTTATAAGCAAGGAAAAGCAATTGTTGAAAGAGGATTAGAAGAAGGTGTTCTTTACAAGAAAGATACTGGTTCTGTTTGGGCAAACCTAGAGGCTGATGGCTTGGATCACAAATTATTACTTCGTGATGATGGAACATCAGTATACATGACTCAGGATATTGGAACTGCTTATGAGCGTTTCGATGAATTTAGTATCGATGAGCATATCTACGTTGTAGGTAATGAGCAAAACTATCACTTTCAGGTATTGTCTTTAGTTTTAGGAAAACTTGGATACGGATGGAGCAATAAAATTCAACATCTTTCTTACGGAATGGTTGAATTACCAGAAGGGAAAATGAAATCTCGTGAAGGAACTGTCGTTGATGCTGATGAGTTGATGGACGAAATGGTGAATACAGCTCGGGACACTTCAAATGAGTTGGGTAAGCTTCAAGGATATTCAACAGAGGAAGCTGAAGATGTTTACAATAAAGTTGCTATGGGTGCATTGAAATATTTTATTCTTAAGGTTGATCCTAAAAAGAATATGATGTTCAATCCTAAAGATTCTATTGATTTTAATGGGAACACAGGTCCATTTATTCAATACACATATGCTCGTATTCAGTCGGTATTGAAAAAAGCGATTGATGCAGGAATTGAAGTGCCAGAAATTGCAGCAACCAATCTTTCTATTTCGGAGAAAGAATCTAACTTGATTCAGGTGATTTCTACTTATCCAGTAGTTATTAAAGAAGCAGGAGATACGACAAGTCCAGCTCAAATTGCAAACTATGTATACGAATTAGTGAAGGAATACAATCAGTTCTATCACGATTTTCCAATTGCAAAAGAGGAGAATGTTGAGTTAAGAGCTTTTCGATTGGTGCTTTCAAAACAAGTAGCACAAATCATAAAAAGTGGTATGGATCTTTTAGGAATTGGCGTTCCTGAAAGAATGTAAGATATATTTATTAATAATTTGAAGAGCGGGTTTTTAATTAGAAATCCGCTCTTTTTATAGACAGAAAATGTTTGATTTATCAGAATTATAGGATTTTTGATAAAATAATTGACATTTCTGTTATATACCCTTTATCACTAAGCAGATTTTTTTAATTTTGCAGTGAAATATAAATCTGGATAATAATGTTTGAAAATCTTAATGAAAGACTTGAGCGATCCTTCCAAATATTAAAGGGGCAAGGAAAAATTACTGAAATCAATGTTGCGGAGACATTGAAAGATGTGAGACGTGCCCTTTTGGATGCCGATGTTAACTTTAAAATTGCCAAGTCCTTTACCAATACAGTAAAAGAAAAAGCATTAGGACAAAATGTATTGACCGCCTTAAAGCCAAACCAGTTAATGGTGAAAATCGTTCATGACGAGTTGGCTGATTTAATGGGTGGTACTCAGGTTGATATAAATACTGATGGTAATCCTGCCGTAATATTAATTGCTGGTTTGCAAGGTTCGGGTAAAACGACCTTCTCAGGAAAACTAGCAAATCTTCTGAAGACAAAACGTTCTAAAAATCCTCTGTTGGTTGCTTGTGATGTATATCGTCCTGCTGCAATCGATCAGTTGAAAGTGCTTGGAGAGCAAATCGGAGTTCCTGTTTACGCAGATTTTGAAGATAAAAACCCAGTGAAAATTGCCAAGGCTGCTATTAAGGAGGCTAAAGCAAAAGGTCACGATTTAGTAATTGTCGATACTGCAGGTCGTTTAGCGATCGATGAAACGATGATGAAAGAGATTGAAGCCGTTAAGAAAGCGATTACTCCTTCTGAGATTTTGTTCGTTGTCGATTCAATGACAGGACAGGATGCGGTTAATACAGCAAAAGAATTCAACGATCGTTTGAATTTTGATGGTGTTGTATTGACGAAGTTAGATGGTGATACTCGTGGTGGAGCTGCTTTATCTATTCGTTCAATTGTTGATAAGCCAATTAAATTCGTAGGTACAGGAGAGAAAATGGAAGCACTTGATGTTTTTCATCCTAGTCGTATGGCTGATCGTATTTTGGGTATGGGTGATATTGTATCGCTTGTAGAACGTGCTCAAGAACAATTCGATGCTGACGAGGCTAAGAAGCTACAGAAGAAAATTGCTAAGAATCAGTTTAATTTTAATGATTTCTTATCTCAAATTTCTCAGATTAAGAAGATGGGTAATTTGAAAGATTTGGCTTCAATGATTCCTGGTGTTGGAAAAGCTTTGAAAAATATAGATATCGATGATGATGCCTTTAAAGGTGTTGAAGCGATTATCTTTTCGATGACTCCAGCAGAAAGAGATGATCCAAAATTGATTAATGGATCAAGAAGAAAGAGAATCGCCGATGGTAGCGGATCTACTATTCAAGATGTGAATCGTTTGATTAAACAATTCGATGAAACACGTAAGTTGATGAAAATGATGTCTAAAGGTGGAAACATGTCCCGAATGATGGGAAATATGGGCGGCCGAAAATAATAACTAATAAATAGAAATGCTTGTTCTCGTGGACAGGCATTTTTTTATAATAGCAAACGATACGACCATGGAATTAATCGACGGAAAAAAAATCTCAAATGAGGTAAAGCTAGAAATTGCTGCCGAAGTGGAAAAAATCAAACAAGCTGGTGGAAAAACTCCACATTTAGCTGCTATGATTGTTGGACACGATGGTGCGAGTGAAACCTATGTGGCTGCAAAAGTAAAAGCTTGTCATATGGTAGGATTCAAATCTTCAGAGTTTCGTTTCGAAGAAGATATTACCGAAGAAGAATTGCTTGCCGAAATTAAAAAGGTAAATGACAACGACGATATTGATGGATTAATTGTTCAGTTGCCACTACCTAAACATATATCAGAAACAAAAGTGATTGAAACCATTCGTCCTGAAAAAGATGTTGATGGATTTCACCCAATGAATGTTGGTAAGATGGTAGCAAGTTTGCCAACTTATCTACCAGCAACACCAGCAGGAATTGTTGAGTTGTTGAAGCGCTATAAAGTTGAAACTTCAGGGAAAAACTGCGTTGTTATTGGAAGAAGTAACATTGTAGGCACTCCAATGAGTGTTTTAATGTCGCGTAAGGCAGCTTATGGCGATTGTACAGTAACGCTTTGCCATAGTAGAACGAAGAACATTGGTGAGATTACGCTTCAAGCGGATATCGTTATTGTTGCTCTTGGTATGAAAGAGTTTTTAACTGGCGATATGGTGAAAGAAGGAGCTGTGATTATCGATGTAGGAATTCATCGTGTAAAATCAGACAAAACAAAATCAGGATGGAAATTATTAGGTGATGTAAAATTCGATGAGGTTGCTCCTAAGGCTTCATTCATTACACCTGTTCCTGGTGGAGTAGGACCAATGACCATTGTTTCTTTGTTGCAGAATACATTATTAGCAGCTAAAAAAGAGATTTACAACTAGATTTTCTTTTTGATAAGATATATAAGCAGGTTTCTTTTTAAGGAACCTGTTTTTGTATACAAGAATTTGTAACTAAATTTGTTTTGTAATTGGAATTTAAGAATTATGGAAAAAGATTTTAAGAGCTTGGTTGATTTC
>JADGFH010000221.1:0-416 GCA_016743925.1 Labilibaculum sp. | reverse complement strand
GTGTAGATTTTTCACAGATCAGAAAAGAACTAGAAGCTAAGAATATTGAAGAGGAAATGATCAAAAATATTGTTCGTGAAATTGATAATAGAATATTGAACGGAGATATTAAGAAAGTTGGTAAGTTGAAGGCACGAGAGATGCGTTTAATTGGTTGGACTTTAATGATCATAGGTGGATTAATCACTTTAGGGACTTATTTTCAATGGATTGATGTGAAGGGATATTACATTGTTTCTTACGGACCAGTAATTGCTGGTTATTTATTAATAATTGCTGCAAGAAAAGCACAACGTAAAGCTTCCTAGTTTTAAAAATGATTTTTTAGTGTGCTGACCTCTTTTTTACAGAATTAACTCAATAAAAAAGGATCGTTCATCATCTGTTTTAGGATCTTTTTTAGGCAAGTTTTACAT
>JADGFH010000220.1 GCA_016743925.1 Labilibaculum sp. | reverse complement strand
TAAATATACTGGAGGAAGCTACTGTTTGTTGTTTTTACGTGATTTCATTAGTTTTAAAAATCCCATAAAAAGAATGTATCCTGCAAATGCAACAATTAGTATACGAAGAATTAATTTCTCATCGTAGCCATTTTGATTGGATAATATATCTCTAGAAAGCGCTGGGATCATAAAAATTAGCAAGCCAAAGACGAAAAATAGTTGAATGTATAGAAATACCCTCTTAACTTTTTCTTTTCTCTTAGAAGCGCTTAATTGCTTTTCAGACAGTTTTTGTCTTTTGGGTTTCTTTTTGTTGTTCCCTTTCGTCTGTGATTTCTTAAAATACTGTTTAAGCTTATGACCAATTAGAAATGCAAATAAACTTATGCCAATAAGAATGTAAATCTCGGTATTCATGCTAAAATATTGTTATGGAGTAATTTTTAATCTCTTTCCTTTTCCGATCTAGGTCTGAACAGTGCATTCCCAGTAGATGATAAAAGTCTTTGGAATGATTTTTCACTAAAGTATGGCATAATTCATGAAGAATAACCATATCACACAACTCTTTGGGTAAGCGCATTAAATGAATGCATAAATTAATTTTATTGTCGTGCGTACAAGATCCCCAACGACTTTTTGTATTCTTAATGCTTACTGAAGTGTAAGAAAAACTACATTTTTGAGCTAATTCATCTATTCTTTTAGGTAAATAATAACTAGCTTCTCTGTGAAGCGTTTCAATAATTGATTTCCTAATAAAATTTTGTAATGCTTGATTAAGAATATCTGTATTTAAAGGATATACCACTTCTAGCAATCCGTTATGTAGTTTTGCCGAATACTTAGTAACCTTATCTGCTTTTAATTGCAAGCTATGGTATTGTGTCTTGAAATTAGTCGAATCAGTAAAAAGTGTTTGCTTTTTTTCTTTCTTTTTCGTCTTTATTAGATTGTCAATAATCCACGCCTTGTTTTCTTTAGCGAACGAAATTGCCTCTTGGTAGCTTATACTATATGGTACATTAATCCAAACCCCTTTGATTGGAGCCAATCGAACAGATAAACGTTTAAATCTTCTGTTTTTCTTAAGTACTATTTTTCCTACATCTTCTAGGATTAGGATCTTTTCTTCGGGCATAAAAAAAGCTTTGCAATTATGCAAAGCTATCAGAAATATCTTTTTAAAGAAATTATTTCTCTTTAATTAAAGCACTCAATTTTTTGAAAGAATCATCCACATTTGCGAACAACTCTGTATAAACTGATTTGTAATAAGCTTTCACTAATTTTGGATTATCTTTTCCATCAGGATGATTAACACGAGCAATTAGCTGATTACGAGAAATAATTGTGTCCTTCACAATCTCTGTAACTTGCTCTCCTTTTCCTGGATGTAAATAATTATAGTTGTAACAGTCGGAGATTACCTCAAAACTTAGGAAATCGATATCTTTTTTTAAGCGTTTTCTACTTGCCATATCTTTACGTTTTATTTATTAAGTCGGTCACAGATACTGTAACTTAGGAACAAAGATAGTAAACACTTGTTAATAATCATATCAAGAAATGTGTATTATTTTTAATGAGTCAGTCAGTAAATAAGTTTCAAACTTTTATTGTTTAAAAAATAAAATAATTTCTTGACAATTACAATTCCACTTTTTTTGTAATAACTGTTGGTTGGTAATTTAGTTGCCCTTCGGTTTGAGCAACGATTGTTGAAACCGTAGCATCGCCTGTAACATTTACTACAGTTCTTAGCATATCTAATGGTCTATCGATACCTAAAATTAAGGCAAGACCTTCAATTGGGATTCCAACAGCGGTCAATACAATAATTAGCATTACAATACTCCCACCTGGAACTCCTGGAGTCCCAATAGATGCCAAAGTCGCTGTAACAACGATAATTAACTGATCGTAGATATCCAAATCGACGCCAAAAACTTGTGCAATAAAAACTGCTGCAATGGCTTGATAACAGCTAGTTCCATCCATATTAATGGTAACACCTACAGGGAGAACAAAACTCGCTACTTCGTTTGATACGCCAAGTTCATTCTCGACACATTCCATTGTAACTGGCAGTGTTGCTGCACTAGAGCTTGTAGAAAAAGCCAATAACTGAGCTGGAGAGATCGATTTATAGAAATTGGTGTATTTTACTGGTGTGAAAAATTTTAAAAAGAGAGGATAAATAATGAATATCATTACCAATAAACCCAAAACAACAGTAATGGCATAGAGACCAAGAGCTGCAAATAAATCAACATCGCCCGAAAAATCAACAATTAGACCAGCTATTAATGCGAATACACCGTAAGGTGCAAAAAGCATTATAATGTCGATTATTTTGAGAATAATTGCATCTATTCCTTCAAAGAAATCACGAACGATCTTAACCTTCTTCTCCTCTAATATTACCATGGCTACACCAAACAAAATGGCAAAAAAGATGATTTGAAGCATTTTAGAATTATCCGTTGCGGCTTTGAAAAAATTAGAAGGAACAACATCAACTAAGAATTTTAGCGGAGATTCCTCTTTTAATTCACTTGCTTGATCTTTCTTCAGATCAATTGTTGCATTGTATTTTTCTTGTAATTCAATTTTTTTATGGTCAGGAAAAGTATTCCCTGGTTGTATTGTGTTTACCAGAAGTAATCCGAAACTTACAGCAATTACAGTAGAAATAACATATAGTGAAATGGTTTTAATTCCAATTCTAGATAGTTTTGAGATATTCGATAGGCTTGAAATTCCCTTTACTAAGGATACAAAAATTAAAGGTACTGCTATGAGTTTTAACAGATTAATAAAAATACTACCCCATGGTTTGATCCAATCATTAGTAAATTCTGCTAAATCAAAAAATACTGCCAACAAACCGGCAACCATTCCAAGTAGCATTCCTACTAATATTTTAACGTAAAGAGGCATTTTTTTCCACATATCAAATCAATTTTAAATTGCACGTAAAGGTAAGTTTTCATTATAAAAAAACAAAGCCCGAAAACCAAAGGCTTTCGGGCTGTATATCTTTAGATAAAAAGAATTAGCATCCACATCCGCTACCGCATCCGCCAGTATCACAGCTTCCGCTATCGCATCCACCTTGAGGAGCATAAGCTTCTTTCATTTCTTCTTCAGTAGCTTCTCTTACTTCTAGTACTTCTCCTTTAAAGAATAGATCATCACCTGCTAAAGGATGATTAAAATCCATTTTAATAGTAGCATCAGTTAATTCAAGAACGATACCATTCATTCTACGACCAGAGTTATCTTGCATAGGAACTACGTTACCTACTTTAATAACCTCAGCATCAAATTCACCGTTTACTTCAAAAATATTTTTTGGAAGGTCAATTACTGCTTCTTCTGAAGCTGCACCATAAGCTTCTTCTGTAGCCAATTTAAAATCAAAAGCATCACCAGCTTTTAAACCCATTAGGTTAGCTTCAAATTTTTCTAACATTTGTCCTGCACCACATAAAAATGTAAGTGGAGTTTCTGTTGCTGCTTTTTCAATAATCTCTCCGGAAAGATCAGTTTTTAGTTCGTAAATAACTGAAACAACTTTATCTTTTGAAATCGTCATAATATTTTCTTTTTTTATTTTATTATATCCTTCGATTTCCACCTGAAATGATGAAATTCTGTACAAAGAAAGTACAATTATTTCTTTATTCAAATAAAAACGGAGTTCTTAGTCTAAAATTCGAGTATTTGTCTTTAATGCTATTTGTAATGATTTGGATTTAATGCATCAGGACGCCAATTGTATAGAAATGATTTCACTTTTTTGAAATCATATGCTTTTGCTTCTTCAAGGTTTCCCGTGTTTTGCGTATGAATTCTTTCTCCTTCTCCATTTAAAATAACCATTACAGGAAAACCAAAGCGTTGTGGATAATCAAGCATCTCAAGAGCGTCTAAATTTTTATTTTCCTTACTGTAATTTACTTCCAAAAACACATAATTGTCTTTTAATAATGTATTTATTTCTGAATTTGACTTAAGGTATTTGTGAAGTTTAATACACCATGGACACCAATTACCTCCTACTTGTATTATTACATGTTTTCCTTCCTGCTTAGCCTGAAGGACTGCTTTTGCAATATCATTTTTAGCATTAGCGGAAGGATTATAAATTTTTTGCGCGATTGTATTGACGCTAAAAGCAAGTATAAAACTTACTAAAATGGCTATTTTTCTTGTTTTCATGTTAGTATTTCTAATTTTGCGGTAATTTAAAGTAAATTGCAATTAAAACAAGAAGTACAGGTGTTTTTAACGAATTAGTAACATTCCATTTTTTCGTAATTATATGTTGTAAAAATACCCTATAATGGACTACTTTCGAAGGATAAACCCTAGTTTTACCAAGAATTAATTTGAAATTTGACCTATGGCGGAACAATTTAAGCCAAGCGATCTTCTTTTTGACAAAGAACACATTTGGCATCCATATACATCTATGCACGATCCTCTTCCAGTATTTCCTGTGAAATCAGCTAATGGAGTTAGATTGAAACTTGATAATGATACTGAAATTATTGACGGAATGTCCTCGTGGTGGTGTGCTGTACATGGATATAATCATCCCGTTTTGAACAAAGCCATTCAGGATCAGTTGCAGAATATGTCACATATAATGTTTGGAGGGATAACACATCAACCAGCAATTGATTTAGCCAAATTGCTTATAAACTTAAGTCCGAAGAATATGGAAAAAGTCTTTTTTTGTGATTCAGGCTCTGTTTCGGTTGAAGTAGCGATGAAAATGGCTCTTCAATATTGGTTTACGACTGGACAAAAAGAAAAAAATAAATTTTTAAGCATCCATTCGGGGTATCATGGAGACACTTTTAATGCCATGTCTGTTTGTGATCCCGTTACTGGAATGCATGAAATATTTAAGGGCGTTTTACCTGTAAATTACTTTGCAGATTCGCCAATAGGTTGCTTTCATGAGCCCTGGAACGCATCAGATTTTGATTCGATGCGGGATATGCTTAAAAAGCATCATGAAGAACTAGCTGCAGTTATCTTAGAGCCTATTGTTCAGGGTGCTGGAGGAATGAAGTTCTATCATCCGCAATATTTAATTGAGCTGCGAAGGGCTTGCGATGAGTATGACATACTGCTCATTCTCGACGAAATTGCGACTGGATTTGGTCGAACAGGCAAATTTTTTGCTAGTGAACATGCCAATATAAATCCTGATATAATGTGTGTAGGAAAAGCAATAACTGGTGGTTATCTTAGCTTTGCTGCTACACTTGCTTCAAAGAAAATAGCGGATGGTATATCGGGAGGAAATCCAGGTTGTTTTATGCATGGTCCTACTTTTATGGGGAATCCTTTAGCATGCTCTGTAGGTGTGGCAAGTTTAAATTTACTGTTAGAATTTGGATGGAAAGAAAAAGTAGATTCTATAGAAAAGCAGTTAATTAATGACCTTTCTAAAGCTAAAGAGTTAAAGCAGGTTAAGGATGTTAGAATCCTTGGCGCCATTGGAGTTATCGAAATGAAGGAGCCTGTGAAGATGGCCTCGATTCAGAAGCAATTTGTAGAACACGGTGTTTGGATTAGACCTTTCGGTAAATTGGTTTACATTATGCCACCATTTATAATTTCAGAAAAGGATTTGACCGAACTTTGCGAAGCTTTAGTTAAAGTAGTATCATTGCAATAAATGAAAATGGATCAAAAATTAAGCAAATATAGTAACGAATTAAGCATTCTGAAGAATTCTGGTAATCTTCGCTGTTTGAAGAAGGTTTCTTCGAGTGATTTTCATGTGAATTTATCTTCAAATGATTATTTAGGTATCAGTAAAAAGAATATCCCACGACCAAAAAGTAATGCATTTGGATCAGGATCTTCTCGACTACTTACCGGTAATTCTAATGAATATGAGTTGCTTGAATCTGAATTAGAAAAATTATATGGTCGTCCTTCCCTATTTTTCAATTCTGGTTATCATGCCAATATTGGAATTTTACCTGCTTTAACAGAGAAGGATGATTTAATTTTATCAGATAAGCTTAATCATGCAAGTATTATAGATGGGATGCGTTTGTCTAATGCTGAATGCATGCGTTTTAGACATGCAGATTACCAGTATTTGACTCAGATTCTTGAGAAGAAACGCAATGATTACAATCGAGTTTTTATTGTTAGTGAATCTGTTTTTAGCATGGATGGTGACCTTGCTGATCTTAATAAACTGATTGAGATTAAGAAACAGTTTGATTGTTTCTTATACATTGATGAAGCTCATGCATTGGGAGTTAGAGGTGATAAAGGACTTGGTTTATCTGAAGAGAAAAATTGTCTTGATAAAATTGATTTGCTAGTTGGAACTTTTGGTAAAGCAATGAATTCTATTGGTGCTTATGTGGTTTGCCACAAGGTGCTAAAGGAATTTTTAATCAATAAAATGCGCTCTCTTATTTTTACAACTTCTTTGCCTCCTATTGTCGTGAATTGGAATCACATCATGTTACGGACCATTGTAAAAATGCGAATGGAACGAGAACATTTGCAAAGCATATCAACTCAACTACGAAATGCACTAAAAGAGTTGGATATACAAACTATGGGAAGTTCAAATATTATTCCGGTTCTTGTTGGAGACAGTCAAAAATGCGTTAATTTAGCTGAATATTTGCAAGAAAAAGGTTTTTTAATATTCCCAATTAGACCTCCTGCAGTTCCTGCAAATACTGCTAGGTTAAGGATATCTGTATGTGCAGATATGGATTGGGACGAACTTAAAGATCTGCCAAATTTGATTAAAACCTACTGTGATGAAAATTGAATGGTTACATAAATCTGCTAAAGACAAGTGTATCGTATTTATGAATGGTTGGGGATGTGATGAAAATCCGTTTCAATCCATGCAATCAAGCGATTATGATGTTTTGATGTGTTATGACTATAGAGATATTCTATTGCCAAAAGAAATCGATAGACTTTTTGAGAATTATCAGGAAGTACATTTAATATCTTGGTCTCTTGGTGTTTTCGTTGGAAATTTAGTCTATAATCAGTGGAAAGACCTATTTGCTAGCACGATAGCCATTAATGGAAGTTTACAACCAATAGATAACTTAAAAGGTATTCCACCAGCCATATTTCAAGGAACTATTGATGGATTGAATGAAAAAAGCATAGAAAAATTCTGGCTTCGCATGTGTGGAGGGAAAAATAATTTTGACCTCTTTAAAAATAGAATGCCAAAGCGAAATATTGATGAACAAAAAGAAGAACTAGTTATATTACAGGAGGTTATCCAAAATCACTATATTGATTGGAATGTATATCAAACTGTTATATTAGGAAATAAAGATTTAATATTTCCATTTGAAAATTTAGTGAATGGATGGAGTGAGCAAAAGAACCTTATACAAAAAGAAGGTATGCCTCACTTTTGTTTTTACGAGTGGGATTCGTGGGATGATTTAATGAGAGAAAGTAAAAGTGAAACATCAGCAAATTAATAAAGATCAGGTTCAGAAAGGTTTTGTTAAGAGTATCGAAACCTACCGAAAACACGCTATTGTTCAGGAAGCTATTGCATCCAGATTAATAAATGAGTTGTCATATCAACCTGCAAATAAATTTTCGAAAGTACTTGAAATTGGCTGTGGTCCAGCAGTTTTAACTGAGAAATATTTTCAGTATTTTGATGCAGATATCTATTATGCTAATGATATTGTTGAGGAATATGCTTCAATTCTAAATGATATTAATCCGAATATCAATTTTCTACCCGGTGATATTGAATCTGTGCAACTGCCAAACTCAGTAGATTTAGTTATCTCAAGCTCTACATTTCAATGGTTTAATAATTTAGAAGAATTTCTAGGTAAAATCTATAATATTCTGAACCCAAATGGATATTTGGTGTTTAGTACTTTTGGCCCTGATAATTATAGAGAAATTAGAGAAGTTAATGGTAAAGGTTTGAATTACTTGTCGTTTGGTAAGCATGAAAAATTATTATCTGAAAAGTTTGAAATTCTTTGGAGCGATCGTGAAAATATTACACGTTATTTTTCCAATCCTTTGGGAGTTCTTAGTCATATGAAGCAAACAGGCGTTAATGGAATACCTGGTAAAGCTTGGACAAAGAGCGATTTAAAAAAATTCGAAGTAGATTATCAGGATTTATTTGGTATGGATTTGGGTGTTCCGCTCACCTATCAACCGTTATATTTTATAGCTAAACCTAAAAAGTTAAAATAAAAATGCCAACATATTTTATTGCAGGAATTGATACCGATACAGGAAAAACTTTTACTACTGGACTGATGGCTAAATACTTATTAGAACAGGAAAAATCGGTTATAACCCAAAAATTTGCACAAACAGGTTGTAAAGGAATATCAGAAGACATTCTAATGCATCGCGAAATAATGGGAATTGAAATTCAAGAAGTTGATTCAAAAGGAATTACTTGCCCTTATGTATTTGACTATCCTGCCTCTCCGCATTTAGCTGCACAAATGCAAAATCAAGTAATCGAAGTGGAAAAAATAAATAATTCAACGAAAATCCTTGAAAATCAATATGATTATTTATTGTTAGAAGGAGTTGGTGGAATGCACGTACCAATTACAATGGATTATTCTCTTCTTGATTTTTTGGAGGAAAAGAAAT
>JADGFH010001002.1 GCA_016743925.1 Labilibaculum sp. | reverse complement strand
TTTTCACTTAGTCTGCCAATTTTCAGCAACATTATCAACAGAGATTGACTCGTTGGTTTGTGCGAGCTTTTCCATGGGCAGAGTGTCTATTAAAGGTTTTACAAATTGTTGCCAGAAAATTAAACAAAATACGAAAAAGGATATCTGACTTGTTTTTTTTGGTTAATTTACAGGGTTCGTCAAAATTCAATCGACAGTACCATGGGTTGAGTGTCTATTTTTTTTTATTCAACTCACAATTAAGAAATACTCAACCTGAGTATTTCTTACCACCAATATAGAATGGGTGTTTAGTATTATATTATCGACAAAAAATATTAAATACCTAAATAATTGGTATATAAATATGCAAAGCCATAACGTGTTTTATTCCCTACCATGTATGGAGTTATAATTTTATTTGCTATTAATATTTGCTTTAATTCTTCTATGGAGCTATTTTTTATAGCTGAATCAAATTTATGGTTATTCTTTACATCTATAAGTAATTTTTCAAATACATATTCATTCAATACATTTTTCTTATAGGCTGGTTTTACTCTATTATTTGATAGGTCTTGGCAGAAACATTTAACAAACTCATTACCTTGTTCACTCCATAAATCTTCCAGATACTGTTTTACTGCATTTTTGCGAACATTTTTGCTCGTACAATAAGCCAAACCTAAAATAGAGTTTTTGCGGAAATTCTTTTCGGAATCTTGCTCGTCTTGCTCCATAATGGCATTTGTTATTAAATCAAGAAATGGTCGCAGGTTGACCGTTTTATCAGCACTCTGAATATTCCTATATAGATCTTCATATGCGTTACTGATTTTCCTATTTTTTTTGCGTTTTGGTTGGCCAAAAAATAAATTGATAATCGGTTGAATTAAATAGGTATCCAATTGCAATTGATTATGTTCTACATTTTTAGTTTTTAGTTTTTGTTTTACCTGCTGGATATTAATATCTGTAGATGGTGAGTATTTATCCAAATATTCAAAAAATTCACATTTACAACATGTAAAAACAATCTTTAAGAAATAGGAAAAAATTTCGTTTCGAGACCACTCTAAGTCAATTGTTCTTGGCTTAAAGGAATTTTTATTAGTCAAATTTCCGAGTCTTTGATATAGATCTCGACGTAAAAATAACTTAGGGAATATATGGTCCCAAGGAAATCTCATGCACAGTTTCACTAGTGGCGAAACGACATCATCCCATAAGTTAGGCTTTACTATATTATCTAATCTATCAAAAGTGATAATCAACCGTTGGTCAGAAGACTTTAAACTACTATTAATTTCATTCAACTCATCTTCAATAGATGTAAACGAGTTATCATTATTAACTAACTTTATAATACATTCTTTCGCGTTCGTTTTACTCAAGTTAACAGTTAACTCTTTGTTAGGACAATCAAATCCTCCTCGATGACAAATAGAATTCCAAATAAAAAACACCCAAAATTTCTTAATGAAAAGTTCATCTTTAACGTACTCTTCAAAATTCAAAAACTCAAAATTATCATTTTCAAAGTTAGTTGCATTTAACACCTCATAATTTAGATGCTTTTTCTGCGCTTTTTCTTCCAACATATCAAAAAAACTTTGGATTTGTAAAGCTTTATAAAATGCTGTTTTCCCAGTTCCCTTATCACCTAACATGATGTTTTTTTCTGGAATAAAGAAATCTTCCATACAAGGGCGAAAATAGAAATCTTTTTCTATATAACTCTCATCATAATGGATATTTTCGGCATATAAGTCAGGCAGCTTATTATCTATTTTGGTCAGTATTCTGTCTTGCAAACTAGAAACTTTATTTCCATCAGCTTCCACTTTCATTGATGAAATATCTTCTTCAACTATATTTTCCTTTTTCATTGATAGAGTTCTTTGTTCAACTTCATTTTCTACTATTATTGACGCTAGCTTTTCTTCAACTTCATTTTCTGGGTTAGATGATGTGGTTTCTTTTATGTATTTGAAAAAATTATGGTATTGCGTCGAACCATTTTCACCATTAATGAAATCATCTAGGTCACAACTATCTTCCAAAGATGTCCCTATAACTTCTAATGTGTTCTGTCGATCAAAGTAAAAAACGTCCGCATTAT
>JADGFH010001001.1 GCA_016743925.1 Labilibaculum sp. | reverse complement strand
CACTCCAAATACCAGTGACAAAAAGGAAAATACAATCAACAATATATTCATAGAATATTTTTAATCAAGCTAATAAAGATTTTTCACTTCACAAGAATACAAAAAAAAATCTCCAATAAAGGAGATTTTAAATATCATATCTAAATCGATTAACGTTTCATTGTTGCAATGAATGTATCTTCGTCAAGGAAAAAATCCAATGCATTGTTAATAGAAGGAACAATCACATCTACATGATCAACAATATCTTTATGAATTCCTTCAGCTTGCAAAGTCGCTACAGAAACAACCGCTTGTACAAACAATCCTATATCTATACGTGCATTTCCAATAGCAGCCACATTTCTACTTCCTAAGGAAAGTAAGATATCTTCTTTTTCTCTCGAATTACGAGCTTCGTAGTATGTAATACCTGTTGAATCTGCTAAATCACGAGCATTACCTCTCTGATCAGAAGAAATCATGACAACATTCACTCCCAATGATTGTAATTGATGAATTCTCTCCATCACGCCTGGTACAATCTCCCCTTTTACGGTTAATGTTCCGTTAGAATCAACAACTAAGGTGTCAATTTCAATGGTTCCCACACCCGATACTTTGTAAATTAGACTCATAGATTATGCTTTAAATTTAGTCTAACAAAATAGCATTTTTTAAACAAAGCCAAAAGGTTTAAAAACATCTTTTCTGTAATATCATTAATCTTTCCTATCCTAAAAACGATAACTCACTCCTACCGACAAATTTTCTTTAAACTGAAGCTTCGATCCTGTATCATCATCTGATATTAAATGAGTTGAGAATTTAGTAGATAAATATTGATTTATTGGCATCGTGAGTATTAACTCCCAATCGATATCTACATTTTTAGCTTCTTCTGCGTAATTAGAGTACAGCGTTACCTTATTAAGCAATTGCATGCCATCCCAAAACTTCATTTTGTGAGAAAAATTTACATAAGAACCAACCTCTTTCTTCACTTTCTTATCCTTATCAACACCAAAAGCTGTCTGATTAATGTTCGCAGTATCACTCACAATGGTGTACTTTGCAGATAAAGGAGACAATAATATGGAAAGATTTTTATTTGGTTTGTAATCCATACCAATTGAAGCAATAATATAAGCTGGCGCAAAAAAGTTCGACTTTAATATTCGCGAACCAGTTTTAGGGTAAGTATACCCTTTCAACGTCTGAGTTTTCAAATTAAATTGTGCCGAATAATACCATTTTTTTACAGCTCTTTGTCCATACTTGGTATTAAACTCAATTCGGTCATCATTTTTTCGGAATCCATTATCTCCTGATTTTAGAAAGCCATATTTTATTTTTAAACTATTATCCCAAGTATGATTTCCTTTCTTATAATTTGCAAATGCGTTTATAGTAGATAGTGCAGCAATAGAACTCTCTCCACCGCCAGACCAACTATCACTAACATGCCCCTGATTAAACGAAACACCAACAGTTGTTCCTAATTTCCATATCCTAGAGTATCTTTTATACTTTCCCAAGGCGGCTAACTTATATTGATCGGAAGGTAGTGCCTTTTTTATCTTCCTACTTGTTCCACGCACTTTTGATTTCTGAACCGATTGTTGGTACACATCATCATCCACTAAAATGCGAACTGATCTATCCTCTGTGTTTTGAACCCATATTCCAATTGAATCTCTCCTATTTTTCTTCAGCCAAAAACGTTTGTAATCCTGTTTCCCATTATTTATCCAGAAATTAATTGAGTCATTTAAATAATTTTTAACTCCTAACAAAACGGAATCTCTACTTATTTCTCTCATCCACTGATGGACAGGATCCTTTTCTACATAAGTATACAATTCTTCTAATGCATGATATTTCCATGCATTATCATTTTCTAATTCTTCAATTTTAGGCAAGTCAGGCTGATAGCTTAAAACTTTTTCTAATTTAATCTGTTTCTTTACCTTACGCAATGCTTCTTCTGTTTTGCGGGTCTCGATATACTCTTTAATATAATAAACCATATTCCGAATACTATCATTCTTCACGTAATGTAATAGAGAATTCACAGCTTCCTGAACCGAATCTGGCTGATGTTTATTTTGAGAATAATTCAT
>JADGFH010001000.1 GCA_016743925.1 Labilibaculum sp. | reverse complement strand
GTTAGTAATGCAATTCCTAAAGCTATAATTCCTGAAAGAGCAAAAATCCACCAGCTAAGCTCTGTTTTATAGGCAAAGTTTTCGAGCCAGTTGCTCATGATGTAGTAGGCGGTTGGACAAGCAATAATAAAGGCAATAATCATCCATTTTAGATAATTTTTGTTAAGCATTCGGATAATTTCGTGGGGTTTTGCCCCATTGACTTTTCTGATGCTTATTTCTCTTTTTCTGGCTTGTATCATTGAAATGGAAATTGCAATTAATCCAATGCATGCAACTAGAATGGATAGGATGGACAATACACTTAGAAAATTCCGTTGATTGATGTATTGTTTGTATTGTTGTAGATACAAATCATCGATGAATTGATATTCCAGAGCATAATCAGGAAACAATTGTTCCCATTTCGACTGGATTTCAGGTAAAATGCTAAGCATAGTTTCTGGCGTAAAACGTATGCTAATGCAAGAATTAACCATGTTTTGATAATGAATGGCAATGGGTTTTTCTTTTTCATCCATGCTTGTTAAATGCAGGTCGTCGCAAATACCAACAATTTTCCCTTTTGGCAGGAGGTTTTTGTAATTAAAATTGAACTCAAAATTCCGATCAAGAAATTCTTCTTCTGAAAGTTCCGCTTGAATATATTTTATTGCTGCTTTGTTTAGGATGTATTGCTTTTTATCTGGATTGGGATTAAAGTTGCTGCCAGCCAACATTTGTATGTTGTAAAAATCCAGATAGTTGTGATCGCAAGTGAGAACATTAAGGCGATTACTTGAGAATTCTTCTTTGGTGATACCATCCAAATGGTAGAAAAAGGCATCCATTATTTCACCTCCTGGTTCTTCCATAGCACCAGTTACATTTTCAACTCCCGGTATTTTTAATAACCTGTTTTTGAATACATCATATTTCTCAATTAAAGAACGAGATACATTGGTGATATTGATGATGTTTTTGTCATTGCCACCTAACCTATTTGCCATTAAAAGATCTATTTGGCTTTGAATAACAAAAGTTGTAATCAATAGACCGACTACAATGGCAAATTGCAAGGATAATAGTACACCGCTTGATATTTTCCCGGACTTTACTTTAAGGTTTTGTCCTGAACTATTCACCAGATCAGATTTGAATTTATATCTTAAAATGGGTAAGATTCCTATTAAGGAACCACACACGAGTAGCAATAGTATTGTAATAAACAAAAATTTGTATGTGGAGAGTGAAATGGCAAAATCAGGTAATGAAAATAGGCGCTGAAAGCCGGGATATGCTAAGCGAGCCAAGATAAATCCAATAAGGACAGAAAGGCCAATAATGATTATGTTTTGCCAGAAACCAACTACAACAATGTGATGTAATTTTCCACCAAGAAAGTGATTTACCAGTATGTTTTTAGATCGTTCCTTTATGGAAACAAGATTTAAATTTGTAAAGTTGATTAAGGCCACAACAATAATAAGTATGGCCAATAGCATCAGTATTTTTACATTTTTGATATCACCATTAATTTCAATTTCTCTATCCTTGTGGCTATGCAGATGGATGTCTTGAACAGCTTGAAGATGAAAAGTATAAAAAGGGGCTGTTTCTTCGTCGAAATGTTTTTTCTTAAATTCATCAAATTGATCTTTTACCCGATTGATACTTTCCGGTTTATCCAAAAGCAAATAAGTGTAATTCCATGCTGAATAATCTTCTTGTTTATCCAAAGAGGTTAGAATCTCAGGATGAAAATGGGCTTGCGAAGGAACATCCTTCATGATACCCACAATAGTATACTCAACAAATTGCGGATTGTATTGATGTTCCAAAGAGATTTGTTTACCGATGGGATTCTCTGAGGGAAAGAATTTTTCACTTATAGACTCCGATATAACCGCTTGATTTTTTGAATTTAATATCTTATTCGGATTTCCAAGTAATAAAGTATCGTTGAATACCTTAAAATAATTAGAGTCCGTTGCATAAGCACCTTTGCTATAGAATTTGTTTTCTCCAATTTTAACGGCACATTGCCTGAAAGGAGAAAGTCGAGCCATACATTCCACTTCCGAGATATCCTCATCAAGATATTGAATGCCTGAATATCTAACA
>JADGFH010000219.1 GCA_016743925.1 Labilibaculum sp. | reverse complement strand
CAATGCTTTGAAAAATGATTTTTCAGTAACACCTATTTCCAAAATATCAACTTCATTGTAAAGCGGTAAAAACAACTGATATTCTCTGCCATGTTTTTTATAGGCATTAGAATTTTCATCAATAACAAAATTATAATTGCGACCAACAGAATATGCACCCCAAGAACGCAGCCATTCACCATCATAAGATTTACTGTATAAATCCAATCCGCTAACGCCAGTCGAAGGCATATGAGGCATCGCAAGATTACCTTTCACTTTATATTTAACGAAAATGCTATCAGAATTGGTCCAAAATCGTATTGATAATCCTGCCGACTGTTTGGATAATCCCCATACAGCTGCTTGTACTTCCTTTTCAGATTTAGCGGGAAGTCGATGATAAATAGAATTAACTTCATTTGGCCAGGCCTGACCAGAAATTACAGAAAATTCACTACTGGCCGGATTCCACCATTTTACTTCGGTTTTTTCTTGAGCAAAAGAAATTTGAACAACCAAAAGGGTCAGCAGTAATATTATAATCTTTTTCATACTTAAACTTTTTATTCTTTAGTTGGTAATTTAATGGACTTGCTAAATTTCTTGCGCAATTAGGCTTGTTGCGTTAGTAAAACGCTAAGAAAATAAAAGGAATAAATTTACATATTATTTTATAATTTGTTGTGAATTGAGTTTTTTTCTTGTCTTTGTTATTCCATAAATCATAAAACCAATACCAACAATTATATACGGAATACTCAAAATTTGCCCCATGTCTAATTGCATACTTTCTTCAAATGCTACTTGTCTTTCTTTGATAAATTCTATAAAGAATCGAGCAGTAAATATTAGCACAAGTGTAAGACCGAAGAAGAATCCATTTCTTAATTGCGCTCGTTTTGTTTTGTAAAGAACAATCATGATTGTAAAAATTAAGAAATACGATACTGCTTCGTAAAGTTGGGCTGGATGTCTTGGGATATTATCAATTCGTTTGAAAATAAATCCCCAAGAACTTGTTGTTGGTATTCCAATTATTTCTGAATTCATAAGGTTTGCTAGTCTTATAAATCCACCAGCTAATGCCGTTACAACTGCTATTAAATCAATGGTGTCGAGTATGGCATGTTTCGTTTTTCGAGAATAAAAAATCAATGCAATGATTAAACCAAGCGCACCACCATGACTTGCCAAACCTTGGTAACCTGTAAATTTAATTCCTCCTTCAGTTAAAAACTTAATTGGCAAAAGCATTTCTACTGGATGAGAGAAATAATAAGAAGGCTCATAAAATAAGCAGTGACCTAATCTTGCACCAGCAAGAATTCCAATCACGCCATAAATGGATAGTTTCTCTAAATTCTCTGCTGGAATATTTTCTCGCTTAAAAATCCAAGCAAGAACATACATACACAACATCAATCCTGATGCAAATAATAATCCATAGTAACGAATGGAAATTCCGAATACATTAATAATCTCTGGATCGGGAGACCAGTTTATATAATTCAATATCATAATTCTACTTTATTTTGAAGTCTGTTATTATTCTTTTCTGCTTCCTTCCAGTCTCTTGCTTATTTCGAGGATTTTAAAAAATATAGCCGACTTTAAATCCTAATGTTACATGAAACAAACTCATGTTTCCTTCCTTTTTTGTGCCAAGGCCCCATTCTTCGTTGGTTTCAACAAATTCCTCAGTTCTTGGGTTAACAATATGGGTATAGTTTACTTTTCGATGGGCTATTCCACCTCCAAAATAAAAATCGAGACTAAACCTGTTGTTTGCAACTATTTTTAAACCAGCTTTTAGATGTGCTCCCATTTTTTGTTTCTGAAAGCCTGCTCTGTCGTAAACAATAGCTGTTGATGCGCTTTCAGGATAGAAATGATCATCGTAAATTGTGCTCGAAGTATTGAGGTAGAACAATTCTGCAGCACAATACAGGGAGACTGGATTATTGGAGTTCATGAAGTAATATTTTAGTTCTGGTCTTACTTCCCAAAATCTATATTTATTTTTTGCATCATCCTGAAGCCTGAATTGATTCAGGAAATGATTTCCCAAACCAAAATCAAGACCATAGGCAAATTTATCCGATTTCTGATACTCAACACCCACTCTTAATCGTGGGGTATAATCAACCATAGTTAATGGTGTTGTGTGAATTTCAAACTTAGGCTTTTTTTCCTCCGACTGAGAATACACTCCCAGATGAAACAGCAAGAGAAGAGAGGTTAGAATAAGGTATTTCTTCATTTTTTTTTGTTGTAGGATGTTACTGAATTATTCTTTACTGCTACCTTCCAATTTCTTTTGCAATTGCGAGTGGATTTCTTTGCTCACAATCTCCGATAGCGCACCAGATTTATAGTTGAATAATCGCAATGTTTTAGGCTCTTTTGAAGATTCATACTTGCCATCCTCATTGTAATCGATACCAAATTGAACCAAAAGGTTTTTGCTCTCATTTACAAATTTATAAGCAATTACATCTGCATTGTTCAAACTTACATCCTTTAGCTTTTGCTCAGCTACGGAGTAGATGTATAGTTTTTTTAGATCCTTGGAATTAATAAGGCCATCCTTAAACGAATCTGCAGTAGCAGCCGTAAAGACAATAAAAACATCATTATCGTCAAAGTATTTGGTGTCAATTTTTTCAAAGTTGACCCGATCATCGAATAGCTTGGTTGAATTCTCTTTTTTAGCATCGTAAATTAAGAGGTTGTTGTACGAACCATAATAAGACCGTTTTCTGTATTTTTTTCCAGAACTAAAACTGCCGCCTTGCATATCGAGTAGGCCTAAAACACCATCATCTTCTATGCCTTCTGGGTTATTCAATGTTTTTTGCGATACAGGTATCATGTAAATTAGATTTAGGGTATCCACAAGTTCTGGAATTTGATAGGAAACGATTTGCTGTCGTTTGTTTTCCTTTTGTAGCAGCTCAATTTTCTCGTCAGATAAAATACCATCCTGATTGTTGCTTCCAAAACTCGAACTAATATCACCTACCACAAATGTTAATAGGGAAATTAAACCGATTAAAGCCATAAGAGCTACAATTGTACCCAAAACGGCAAGTAGTTTATGATTGTACTTTTTTACTTTTTCGATGTTCATAGTGTTTGGTTTATTATTGAAGTTTCGATTATGTGTGTTGATTTCTTTGCTTTTTACGACTACCGACTAATGTTATAGGAAAGTGTTGCCAATTGTTTACCGGATGCCTTGTTCATTATCAGTCGTGTCAATTACAACCGTTTTTGCCCAAATATCTCCTAATCTTTGATTAAGTTCTGTGTTCTTAATTAAAAGAATACCTATAAGGCCAAAAAATGAAAAGTCAATTATCGCAACCAAGTGTCTTTTTACTGATTGACCTAAACTGATTCTACTTTCATTATAGTTATTCGTAGAAATAGCTTTTAAATCTGACATGTAGTTACCAAGCGTTACACCAAAAAATTGTTCTATTCCTATTGTAATGAAAGCCCAGAATAAAATAACAATCAAAAAAGGATACCCAGTTAAGGTGTATCCTCCCTCTATAGATTCTCCATAAAAGTAAAACATTCCAACGTTAAAAATAGATGTCATTCCATAGTCAATTAAACCGGCTGACATTCTCTTTCCTAGGTTTGCTTTTGTTTTTAATTCTAATTTCGATTCCATGTATTGGTTTTATAATTATAGCCTAACACTGCTGGTGCGCGATTCTATCGCGTTCCTACTTTGAAATCACACGAGGGGACTCTTGCGGTAGCGGCGGATAAAATCTCGTACCAGCAGGGACATAAAATTCAGGTAATTTCCTCTACAACTTTAATACCTCTATTTTTTAATACAGATATTGTATTCTCATAATTTTCAGGAGTAAAACCCACTGCAGCTTTTCTTTCTTTAATATGCACAAATATCACTTTTGGCTTTGTGTTTTTATTTAGTCCGGTTGGGAAATGATATTTATATTTACCAGTTCCCCAGAAATTTCGCTCCTTGTCGACGCTTTTATCCCATATCTGTGCTTTTACATATTCAATATCAGAAAGTTTAATTGTGTTTTTAAAATAAAATCCAATAAACATTCTAATAATTAAAAATGCCATTATTAATCCTGTAATTGATGATATCACAGTTAACAGATTCCCTTTGGAGTGCAACAAATTAAAAGTGAATAATGAACTGAAAATTATTGCAAAGATTACAAATAGTCCATTTTTAAATTAGATCTGTTTGTCATCAATTTCAAATTTTGAGTCTTTATATGTCAATTTATTTTCCATTTCTAAGGTTTCGTTTGGATGTGGTTGGATTTATCTCTTGTTTGCAAAATAAGCATCAACCACCTTTTTCACTAGAATGTAGCCTATTACTCCATATATTGCGCTGAAACTTTTAAGAGAAATTTCATTTATTGGGTGATTAACAAGAATTGGTGCTATTAAAATACATGATATTATAAACCATGCAATTATTTCATTCTTCATAGTGTTATTTTTTATATTTACCAGCCTCAGCTGGTGCGTGATTCTATCTCGTTCCTGATTTTAAAGCCACACGAGAGGACTCGTTTGGTAGGGGGGATCACCGCCCGTAATCATTTAGTTTTTATGAGCAATAGAACGCTCATTCTTTTGGAAATTATTCCATCTTAATTTTTCACGCTCCACATCAATTCCTTGAATAATTATTGGTAAATACGCTTCCAAGGTCATCGACGTTTCTTTATATTCTGTTAGTTTTTCATAAAAATATGGTATCAGTGTTAAACCAGAATGGTATTGCTTGTCAATCTTTTTTTGAACCGTTTCTTTACTCCACTTGAAATAGTCTTCCTGTAGAATGTAGTCAATGGCACGCACCATACATTCGCTAAAAAGACCACTAATACCGAGGTAGCAACCACGCATTTCTTTCATGCGAACATTGAACCCAACTCTACCAATAGCTCTAATTGCTATCAATTTGTCAGAGTTATCGTCTACTAATGGATTGATTATATGATGCAAGACTTCATGATAAAAAACTTTAGGACTTGGTTCACTTTCTCTTGGCGAGACAACAATAAAAACCTTAGTTTTTGAGTAGCAGGTAAACCCTGACTGGTTTTGCATTATAGGACAAATGTTAAAGACAAATTGTTTATTGGCGAAGTAATCCTTTTTAACACGACAAAAATCAATTATATCTTCGATTCCTTTTGTTGAATATGGAATATAAGCGTAGTTTTCTGCTCTAAACTTTTCTTCATATTTTTTCCATAAATCAGATATCTTGGCAAGAGTATAGAATTCAGTTAGTAAGGCAGCATAATTTTCATCTTTTCGAGGGGTATTGGTCAGGCTAAGAGAATCTGCTAACCAAGTGAATGTTGGCGGATAGGTTAAACTAAATGCTTTCGAACCAAACGATGCAAATAGCTCCTTTTTACTTAATCCAGATATTTTCTCTTTGAAATCAGAAGTCAAAACGGAATCAAGATAACTTCTTATCTCTAATCGCTCTTTTGTCATTGTTGTATTTTCACTGTCGTAGCCTGAGATGTTAGCAAAAGACATTGTGGTAAACAAACGAACATCAGGCTCAAAATTGAACATTACTGTATCGTATTTAATAATTGAATCGGCTGTTTGTTCTCCTTGCAATTCAGTTATTTTTATTTCTCCTTTTGGTTTATTGTTACAACTCAATAAAACCACAAAAAGGAATATAATATATGTTGTATGTTTCATTTATTTAGTATTAATGCTAAAAGGTTTTGCGAAGGTTCGTGTGCTCTTGATAGCTATCGGAATTAACACCTGTGATAATTCGTCTAATTAGATTATGAAGCTTCTTTTTCTAATGTTTTTATCATCTTTTTTAGGCGGATAAGCTCAATAGCACCTAATACAAGACTTGACCAGATGCCAGTCGAAAGCATTAACTGTCCGTTTGGGTAGTGCTGAAGTTTAAAAAAAGCGCCAAGCAAAATTAGAGTGCAAGAAATAAGCAATAAGCTATTCATCAATTTGTCAATCTGTTTTTTACTCATAATTTTCAGTTTAGTATTGTTAATGCTTATAATGTGGGTTCAATAGCCTTCTAAATAAAACACCTTAAACTCTTTTGTAGAATAAAAGGTGTTGGTTTTATTGATTAGTCATCGAATATAATCATAAAATGGGAATGTGTATTTATTTTGGGGGCGAAAAATGCTTTAATTCTTATTGATATCAAATTAAAATAAATGCATAATTATCCGAATAATTTATAGATGGGGAACTAGGTTTGCGTGTCTTTTTTTTATTGAAGATACTTGTTAATCAGTTTTATAAAAAGTGTTTAGTATGATTTGAATAAGGATATATCTTTTAAGTCTATAAATTAATATTTAACCAATAAAATTAGGTGTAAGTCATTTTTTTTCAAAATCCGCAAGAGCGTATATTTACTATGGATTCATAGTGAAAACATCATAATAAATGAATAGTTAAAAAATAATTATGTGCTTTGGAATTTTTTTGTTCAATAATTATTTTTTAGCTTCAGTATGTTTTTGTTAAATACTTGTTCCTGGCCGGGGCAGTGCAATCAATACAAATTTTGTGAAGAATGCTTGGTGAGGAAGGGTAACTTGTTGTTTCAAACTGAAGAGGTATTTGTAATCTCGACAGCTTGAAAACCGCAAGAAGAGAATCTTTCAACAATGCCATTCATACTTTCAATTCTAGTAGAGGCTTATTTAGTATGCAAAGTGGGTTCATCTACTGCGGTAGAAACATGTTTTTTTATAAAAAAGGATTCATCTACTGGGGTAATAGGTTTCTTTCTCATAAAAGAGAGATCATATACTTGAGAAGATGGACTGTTTTTTATGGGAAAGGTACCATTTACCAAATTGTAAGCTCTGTTTTTTGATCTAATATAGCCATCGAGCCAAGTAGGAACTCTGTTTTTTATGCCAAAAAGGGCATCAATTTGAGTAGAGAGATTCTCCCATATGGCGAAAATGGCTTCATTATAAGGAGTAAGGATTGCAAAATAAGTTTTTATCGTTGTTAAGTATGTAAGCTCAAATTATGCACATTTAAAATTTTGAAAAATGAAGATTAACAGTTTTAACGTAGCTCGGTTTAGAAACGCAGAAATGGTATCCTTAACAACAGAATTGCTACATTTTGCCAGTAGTTACGATTGGATTGGTTCAAAGGTTGAGGGATTTTACACGCTGGTGGCAATGTCCTTAAAAGAATTGGAAGATCACCTGAATAAATTTAACACGGTATCTGAAACCTTACAAGTTGAGGGGAATGATTTGCTTTTTAATAATTCGTGGCGGGCATTTAAGCTTTTTTGCAAAGCTTTAGCGCTTAATCCTGATGCAGAAAAGCGTAAGGCTGCTAATGTGCTGATTAATTTGAGCAAAATACATGGCTACAATTTACACACTGAAAGTTATCAGGAACAAAATGCCAAGGCCAAAATGTTTTTGAGCGATTGTGATGGAATCCCAGAAGTGAAAGCGGCCATAGAATTGATTGGTGCAGATCCATATATTAACAATCAAAAAAATGCGTTGGATGCACTTAATTTATCTCTTGAGAATCGCAATAGTAGAATGGTTAAGGAGGTTCGTGATACAGATACCAAGATGCTCAGGAAGGAGTTGATGGAGAATTTGGAGCAGATGTTGAAATACCTGGAGGTTATGTCGGGTTTAGAGGTGGAGGGGCCGATTACTACTATGATTAAAAATATAAATGAGAGCATTCAGAAAATCGAGGTGCTTCATAAAACAAGATCTACGCGCAGTACTGAAAACCACGCCGAATTGCAATAAAAATAATTACACTAACTACATATAACTAGATTTTAGGGAAGGGAAACAGCAATATTTCCCTTTTTGATTGTTTAACCCGTCGGTGGTCGATTCCGAACTTTTGGGAGATGGTGTTTTGAATTAATGAAATTGGTTTTGGTGTTGTTAAGTAAACAAAGCACCGTCAGGCTAGAAATTAGCCATCCGTTCTGTTGTGAACAAATGATTTGGCTATTATTTGTTTATATAACGCGTTATCATGGTATACAATTCGTCCTTTTTAATTGGTTTTGCCATAAAATCATCGCAACCACTTTCTAACGCTAATTTTTTTTCCGATCCAGTAGAATAAGCTGTCTGGGCTATAATTGGAAGTTCGGGCATTTTCGATTTGATTTTTTTAGAAGCTTCGTGCCCGTTCATTATTGGCATTTTAATGTCCATTAATATTAGATCGATGTTTTTATTGTTGAGGCAAATATCTAGGGCTTCTTGTCCATTTTTTGCATGAATTACGGTAAAGTTATTTATCGAATTATCTTCTAACAAGGCTTCCAGATAGAGGTAGTTTACCTCTTCATCTTCTGCTATAAGAATATTGTAGTTGTTGCCTGTCTGATTTGAGCTTACATTATCGTTTGGTACATTATCTTTTACGGTATTGGCAGGTTTGTAAGGAATGGTGATGTAAAAAGTAGAGCCTTTATCTTTCTCAGATTCCAGGCTTATGTGACCGCCTAAAAGAGAAGTGTTTTCTTTGGAAATGGCTAGACCAAGACCTAAACCGCCACTTTTTTTAGATACTTCTTTGTCTTCCTGTGAAAATCGTTCAAAAATCAATTGATGATTTTTAGGAGAAATACCTATGCCAGTATCTTTTACATACAACACCAGGTTTGCT
>JADGFH010000999.1 GCA_016743925.1 Labilibaculum sp. | reverse complement strand
CTTATTGAACCTTATATTTATACAGTGCAAATGAATTTACTTTAGGCAATGTAAAATCTATTGATTGATCCCCTTTTACCACAGTACTCATTTGTCCTTTACCATCTCCCAATACTTTAGTCAACTTTATTTTTTGGCCTTTTTTAAGCCACGTTTTTACTGTACCATTAGACTGTTCAGTTTGTTCACGATAAACAATGATATAGCCTTCCTTATCGTTAATAATACTTTGAAAACCGGTCCAACTATATCCATCAGGTTGATTTCCTATAGGTAGAATAGTTCCAGCGTGAATACTGTTTCGCAGCTTATTGTATTCTTTGATAACCGATGCAGTACTAAATGCTTCATTTGGCAAACCACTTGCTTCAAACCAAGCCAAAGGCTGCGCCATACAAGTTACAGCAAACAAATAGTCAAAAGATAATTTGTTTGGTGCTTGTGTATCGTCACCATATTTATTCGTATTTCTCCATTTATTTAGGAATTCGATTTGCAAGGATTGTGCAGGCATATATCTGCTTAACATCCACAAGTTACGAAGCGTACGAAACGGGTAATAATTTCCTGAATCAGTGTATCTATTTTCTAGAAAGATGTTGTTATTCATATGTAAAAAATGATAACCAAAACGCTTACCTGCTGTTACATCCAAGTTAAAATATACATTACCTTTGGTTTCACGAATTACTTTCTCGTAGAATTTTAAGAATTGCTCCTCCCCTTTTTTATTATTGATTTGCATTCCATCAATTTTAAAAATTCGGATTCCATAACGATTATATAATCCGATAAGGATATCTGCATCATTTTCCCATGCTTCGTAGTCGTTATGCGAGCTCGGATTAAACCATAATCCCAATTGAATATTTAATTGCTCTGCTTTTTTAACAACAGGTTCTAATCCATTAGGGAAACGTTCTGCATGAGGCATCCAATCTTTGACTGCCCATTTTGCCCATGCTTTATTCTTACCTTTAAAAGCTGAGTTATGCGACAATCCAGATTGCCAGCCATCGTCTAGCTGAAAATGAGTAACACCTAACTCTTTACATTTATCCAACTCATTCATAATGAAACTCTCGCTTAATCGGCCATCTTTTGAACGATCACCCCAAGTATTCATCAATACCATATCATCGCGTTGCGCATTGTAGTTACTCTCGGCCATTTGCGCTTGACGAAGTGCCATTAGCATATCGTACTCGCTATCCGATTTTGCAATACCAACTGCAAGCGTATAACCTTTGGTCCATTCATTCACTTTTAAATCAGACCATTTGCACCCTATTCCAAATACTTTTATCTCTCCTCCACGCGCTTCAAAATCCAAACCTTCGTATCCTGAATAGGCTTCAGATAGCGGGGCTTTTTTGTATAAAAACAATCCTTGTTGTTTTTGCTTATTCTTAACTGTAAGTATATTACCATTAAAAGCAATGCGAGAATAACTTAAAGCTTCTTGTTCGCTTACCAGATTGTTAGAACCATCAGTATGCCCGGTAAATTTAACCGATTTCATAAGTAAATTTCTACCATCCAAAGCAACCTGATTAATACATGATCGACCTTCTGCGCTGTTAGCACCTTGACTTGCTTTTAATTTCAAATAATACTCTGTAAATATTGCCGAAGAATTAGGATATAACCTGAGCACTCTTTTGAGCTGTAATTGCTTATAATCCACAAGTACTTCTACCTTTACGTGATCATTATAAAACAGATCATTAACAACTTTAGTAACCGCAAGATTACTTTTTTCGGGCTTATTATTTAAACCAGGCATGTGAAAACCTGATTTTGAAGACGATTTAAAAGCAAGGTTATTATTAGATTCTATTTCAAGGATATTCTGTTCTACAAGATCACCATTGTTCCACAAATATTGCGCTTCAATCGTATTGTTGTTTAACTTTAAAATGTCATTTTTAAGTTCAGCTTTACAGTTTACAAGAGCTAATTGTGCATTAACACCCATTGCCATAATTAACAGTACAATGGACAATACACTTCTTTTTTTTCCAGATAAAAATTTTCGTTGCATCATTAACAAAATTGAATTTACTATACATTAATAAAAGCCTATTATTCGGAATAATAATTTAGA
>JADGFH010000218.1 GCA_016743925.1 Labilibaculum sp. | reverse complement strand
GTATTAGTCAGGCTAATTGTATTCGCTTATTTTTCCATTTTAAATCGATACTTAAAACTCGTTCGAAATATTATCTAAATAAATATGGTTTTGTACCTGAATTTAAGGCAGGTATAAATGGAGGTGAAATTATGGTGGCAGAAGTTGGTTACCTTAAACGATCGATAGCTTACCATGGCGATGCCATTAACACTGCTGCCCGCATACAAGGACAATGCAATTACTTCGAACGCGACATTCTACTTTCTGAGAAAGTCGTTAAGGATATCCTTAAAACCAATCAAGTCGATTTTATCGAAGTTGAAAATATTCAACTTAAAGGAAAAAAGGAAAAAGTAAAGCTTTTTAGCATCGAGCGCTTTGATGAGTAAAACATAAATTACCAGCCCTATAATAAAGATAAATCAAGGTTAAAGCATACTTTTATTGTTCTATAACTCCTAAGCAAGACTGCAATTATACAGTTGATTCTTTCTGTATATAAGATTAAACACACCTCATATTAAGACAGCTTAAATTGCATTATTAACAAACCCCTAACAAGTCAACTTTCTCTTTATCAACCAATAGTTGTATATTTAATACTCATTTGTCTTTTATTCAAAATATGAATTATAAAATACAACTTCTGCTACTTATAGCTGCACTTTACTTTGGCTCAAAAATCGCTAAGGCTCAGAAAATTAAAACTTACAACTTTAATGCATTAGAGCCTATTTTCCATTATCAAAATGATACCACTTATGTGATTAATTTTTGGGCAATGTGGTGCAAACCTTGTGTTGAAGAACTACCAGAATTTGAAGAAATCCGTAAAGATTATTCAAGCAAGAAAGTAAAATTAATACTCATTAGTCTCGATTTTGGTAAAAATGTAGAAGATCGCTTAGTCGCATTTTTAAAACGAAAAAACATTAAGGTAGAGGTAGTTATCCTTGATGATCCTGACGCAAATAGTTGGATCGATAAAGTGGATGAAAAATGGGATGGGGCATTACCTGCTACCGTTATCTATAGAAAAGATCAACGGAAAGTGTACACTCGTCAAGTTTCGTACTCGGAATTGGCAAAATCTATTTATCAAGTTAGTAATCACAAAAATTAAAAGTTATCATTATGAAGAAAGTATTAATTCTTGGCTTTGTAATTCTAGCCAGTATCGGAGTAAATGCCCAAGTTTATCAGATAGGTGACGAGGCAATCGATTTTAAATTAAAAAACATTGATGGAAAGTACATTTCTCTTGCTGACTATCAGGATGCCAAAGGTTTTATTGTGATTTTCACTTGCAATCATTGTCCTTATTCTGTGGCATACGAAGATCGAATTATCGATCTTGACAATAAATATAAGGCTAAAGGTTTTCCAATAATTGCCATCAATCCCAACGATCCTGAAATATTCGAGAGCGATTCTTTTGAAAACATGATTAGACGATCAAAGGAAAAAGGTTTCACCTTCCCTTATCTGCATGATGAAACGCAAGATATCTACAAAAAATATGGCGCTACCAAAACACCACACGTATTCATTCTTAGCAATAACAAAGGGAAATATACGGTAGAATATATTGGCGCTATCGATAATAATTACAAGGATGCAGAGCAAGTAACAGAGTATTACATTAATAATGCTGTTGATGCACTATTGCATAATAAAAAACCAAGAATAACTATGACCAAAGCAATTGGTTGCGGAATTCGATCGAAATAAGATTAAAACCAGGGTATTCCTTTTCTAATACGTAAAGCCCTTTATGAGAGTACCCGAAGACATATTGCTGAAATTGAATGTGAATAAGAAACTAAGAAAAGTAAAAATGCCCAAACCTTGATGGTTTCGGCATTTTCTTTTTGCTTTATTGCAGATGAGATTTAATTATTCTAAACCTTTTGTCTTTATTTTTTCATCCTTTATTCTTAGATCGATATCTAAATTACTTTCTGCATTTTCCTCGAAGGAATGGGTTATAATTTCATTGTATTCGAATTCCCCATCTTCACCGATTGTGCGAATTAAAAAATCTACAGATTCTTTCCCCTCTTCTTTAAAACTGGAAACATCAAATGAAGCAAGTCCATATATTTTATGGCTATTTTGATCATCGTTGTCATTGTGTTTTAACTCTAAAATAATCTCACCATTTTCGGTAGTCGCATTTTCACTATCGTAAACCAAATTAATATAGTGCGTTTTAGAACCACCTTTATATGCGAATTTTACATTTATATACTTGCTATGACTCCAAGTGTCTGAAATGCTAAGCAAGTCGTTCCCTATTGAATCTTTGACTTCCTTTGGTGTTTCAGAATCGAACTTAAAAACTGGTTTCGTGAGAATTTCACTAACGTCAAACATGTCAATATAATAATCGTAGGATTCATTATCGTCGGCATCAGAAAGTATTCTAAAATCAACCAAAACTCTCATATTATCTTTTAGTAAACTTGTATTAACATAGGAATATAAAGGTTTAAGTACATTCCCTTTGTCGGTTGTTATATAGAGAGAATCGGTACTCTTGCTTACCGTACCTACTGACATAAAGTAACTGTCCCATGAGATATCATTGTCGTCATCATCATCACAAGATGTGTAAATCAACGAACTTATTGCTAGGAGCATTAATAATATTTTTTTCATCATTTCACTTTTTAATTAATATTTCTTTTTTAATACACTGTAAATGTAAAGCAAGACCGTGAAGTATAGAGTGGAAAAGTTAACGAGCTTAAGAATTACAATGGTGAAATGACAAATTGGCTAAGTGAAACGAAAGTGCATTGGCCTTGAGGCGTTTTAGCAAAAACACTTTTAACAAAAATAGAGAATACGGATAAAATGAAGTCTTCCTTTATAGATCCATTTTAAAACCATAATCTCTATGTTGGCTGCTTATCTGTTGTCAGATGAGCGATTATTTATATTCGTACCTATATTAGCTATTCAGCCATTTTTTAAGTTCATTGCTCTTTAATCTACTAACAATAATGGCTTCAGGGATACTGATATCGCAATGAACTTTTAACTTCCCATTAAAATGTATACTTAAATGTTTAATTGCTTTTCTGTTGAGCAGATATTGTCTGTTAGCACGAAAAAAATGAGATGGGTTTAAAGTTTTTTCCAAATCTTCCAAAGTATAAGGAAGAACATGACTTTCATTATCAAAAGTATGACACTTAACCAAGCTACTATCAACATAAAAAGCTGCTATACTTTCAACATCGATAGGATAAAGTCTATCTTTTTTTTGAATTAAAAAAGAGTTTTTATGAGCAATATCTTTTGACTCGTTTAGACTATTATATATCGACTCTAATAGAGTCTGATCAATTTGAGTTTTTGTTGTTTGGTATTTATTTATTGCTGCTTGCAAATCCTCAATACAAATTGGTTTCAATAAATAATCCAAACTATTGTGCTTAAAAGCCTGAATAGCGTATTGATCGTATGCTGTTGTGAAAATTATTGGAGCCGACATTTTAACATGCTTGAATATCTCGAAAGAGTTACCATCACTTAAATGAATATCCATTAAAATTAAATCTACACTTGGATTTGTACTGAAAAAATCAATACTATCTTTTACCGAATCAATTATCCTGATAATATCCAAATCGCTAATTAATTCAGATAACATGGTTTTAATTTGTTCTTGAGCCGCCCACTCATCTTCTATAATAACGATTTTCATTTTTCCAATTGATTTTTAAATCTACAATTAAACTAACACAAAAATTGGTGAGATATGCTATAATGCTTTTACAGGTACTTTTACAGTAAACTTATCATTCTTAATAATAATAAGTTCTTGTTTTAATAATATTTTGCATCTTTTTGAAAGACTAGAAAGACCATTCCCAGTACTATTCACCTTATTAATTCGTTCTTTTAAACGATGTGACACAACTAACAAATCATCTTCGAGGTAAATTGAAATAAGCAATGGATTAGTTCGGGAAAAAACATTGTGTTTTTCTGCATTTTCTAGAAGCAGTTGAATAGCCATAGGAGGAATCAAATATTGCTTTTTAGTAGGTTCAATAGTAACTTCTACATTAAAATTATCATTGTGTCTAATTTTTATCAGTTGAATGTAGTCATTTGTAAATAAAAGCTCTTCCTCTATAGTGATTAGATCTTTGTTTCTATTAGATAAAATATACCTGTAAATTCGAGAAAGATGAGTCACAAATTTCCCTGCATGAGTTTTGTCTATTTGAATTAAAGCACTTAAAGTATTTAATGAGTTGAATAAAAAATGAGGATTTATTATTCCTTTAATTTCGTTTAATTCACTGCGTAATTTTTCAGTTTGAAGTAGTTCCTTCTCTTTTTGATCTAATAAACTTTTTTGTTGGTAATTCATTGCACTATATATAACAAAACTAAAAGCAAACACCACCGTCCAGCCGAAATAGTAAGCTGAAACCTTATCTTCACTGACGATAAAAAGTGAATTTCTCGCTAAAAAACATACTGCTATAAAAAATGCATATAAAGTGATGTTTCCTACTACGGATAATACGATTTTTGATTTTCTTTCCTTTAGGGGGAAAATCATTGGCAATACAATCAAATTAATATAAATCGTAGACCATGACATTACAAATGTCATGGTTAAACCATAAGCCCATTGTAGAAAATTCACATTGTCAGTTCCATTACTAAACATCTCTAGAAGGTACTCAAATGTTCTATTGGCATTAATAAAAAAAGAGAATATTAAGGAGATTAAAACTAATCTCTTTATTGTTTTATTGCTTCCATAATGCTGATTCATATTCTTAATATTTAATTAAGGCCAATAGCTATTCTTTATTCAAAAAAATTCATGTTAAACGTAATCAATCCACTGATTAGATACTAAACATTCTATTATTGCCAAAAGAATTTAGCAATCATAGAATGAAGGCAGAAGTTACAAACATTTTATAATTCATAGTTCCTTTATTTAAACTTAGACTTATTGTTTTTTGCATCTCTAAAAATACACCGAAAGTTGAATATAATATTAATAAATCTTATTGAACTGTAATTAGAAGAAAGGTGAAGTGTCCAAATCATAGGCTGAATTGATTTCTATATTTTTAATAATTTGGAAAAATGATAATTCTAGAATCTTTGCATATTGTAATCGATATATCACCGATATTAACGGGAATTAGAAAATAAATAATAAAGGCACAACTAAAACAAAGGCTAGCTTCAAATTTGAAGCTAGCCTTTTTCTTTAATCTCATTCTGCAATTTTGAGAGATAGTTTTCCAACCACCCTGCCTGTTTCGCTATACTGATGTGCCTTAGCAACCTCATCAATATCATATGTTTTATCGATGAATGTTTTTAAAAGACCGTCATCAACAAAATCAGCTAATAACTCCAAATCCTCCTTACTTGCTTGAACAAAGATTTTCTTCATTTTTTTTGAACTAAGCAAATTGTGAATCGATCCAAGTAAAAGAATATTAAAAGAAGGTAAAGTAGTTACAAAAACACCACCTCTTTGCAATATGTGTTTCACTTTAGCGTATTCCTGATTTCCGATCACATCAAAAAAGATATCGTAGTCTTCCTGAAGTAAATGCACATTTTCCTTGGTATAATCAATCACACGATCGGCTCCCAATGATTTTGCAAACGCCACATTTCTAGTGCTGCAAACGCCTGTTACTTTGCATTCAAAAGCTTTTGCCAATTGCAATGCAAAAGAACCAACTCCACCCGAACAACCATTCACCAAAACACTCATTCCTTTACGAATATTACCCATATTTCGAAGCGCTTGCAGAGCCGTTAATCCAGCTAATGGTAAAGTGGCAGCTTGAATAAAATTCATTTTTTGAGGTTTCAAGGCCAAATGACTAGCAGAGGTAGCAACATACTCGGCATATGCTCCATTTTTAAGAATATCAATTTTACCGAATACCTCATCGCCTACACGAAAAAACTGAACATTCTTACCAACTTCTACAATTCGACCAGCAATATCACCTCCCAACACACATGGCAACTTCTTTCTCATGAATAGCTTCAATGTGCCTTTACGGATTTTCCAATCTACCGGATTTACCGAAGAAGCATATACTTCCACTAATACCTGATCTGCCTTAATTTTAGGTCGAGAAATATTGGTTAGTTCCAAAACCTCAGGTTCACCATATTTTGTCATCACCACTGCCTTCATAATGTCTATTTTAAAATTCAACAAGCTCCGAATGAATCTTTTGTGCTATCTTCAAGTTACAACAAGTTTAGAATTATTTCAAAAGAAAAAGAGGCTTCTCTATATAGAAAAGCCTCTCTTAAATATTTATAAATTACTTACTTCATATCTTCCCAAGTCCCATCGAAAAGGATCTTATCCAATGGTTTTCGCTCCCTTTTATTGGATTCCATATCCCGAATATTTTCTGGCAAAACATCCGGATTACCAATATAACCAACTGCAATCATGGTAAGCACATCAAAATCATCAGGAATTTCGAACATTTCCCTCGCCTTATCTAAACTAAAACCAGCCATTTGATGCATATAAAGATCCATGCTTGTAGCTTGCGCTGACATATTTCCAATAGCCAAACCAAGATCATGCCCAGCATGATGATTTACTTTGCCATTTTGTGCAAACTTTTTAGATGCTAATGTCAAGATAATCATTGGTGCCGTTTTCACCCACATCTGATTAAATTCTACCAAACAAGACAACAGTTGATCGTAACGTTCGGCATATTCCTTTGTAGCGTAAATAAACCGCCAGGGTTGTTCATTAAAACAGGAAGCGGCATAAGATGCTGCTTCGAACAATTTCACAACTTTCTCGTCCTCAATTGGTTTATCTGAAAAAGCTCTCGGACTCCATCTTTGCTCAATTAATTCATGAATTTTTTCGGTCATTTCTCTTTGGGTATAAAGTACTTAAAAGTATTATTTCTTATAGAACCTTTATTTTCAGTAAGATCCTCTTAAATTTTAGGTGCAATTCAAGATAAGCATATTTTAACAAAAATTAAGGACTCGCTTGTATTTTATTCTATATATTTGAGGCTAATTTATAATCAATGAACCACTTATTAATTTAATAGATGAAAGCAAGTGTATTTCTATTGATTCCTCTGTTACTATTTATGCTGTTGGTAGATATTTATACCTACCGTGGTGTAAAACCTCTGATTGCCAGAATTAACAATGCACTGGCAAGACAATCATTGACCATACTGTTCTGGGGAATTTCGGTTTTTATTTTTGCGGCTTTTAGCCTTTTCATGTTTGGAATAAAACATGTTAAACAATCCGAATCTTACATATATGTTGGATACCTAGTTGCTGGTTTTTCATTGTTCTACATTCCTAAGTTTGTATTTATACTTTTCGTTCTATTAAAGGATATTCAAGGGGCGATTGCGAGAACCATACGTTGGTTCAGGGAGAGAAAGAAAAAGAGTATACCACAGTTTAAATCGAAAAGAAAAATGGAGAGATCCGAATTTTTGTATCAAATGGGCTTGGTATTAGCAGCCATTCCATTTGCATCTATTTTATATGGTGTTACCAAAGGGAAATTTAATTACCGGGTGATGCGGGAAAAAATACGCTTCGAGCACTTACCAAAATCATTTAAAGGGCTAAAAATTGTTCAAATTTCGGACATGCACTTGGGTAGTTTCAATAAAAACTTTGAAAAAGTATCCAAAGCAGTCGAGCTGATTAATGAGCAAAAACCAGATTTAATTTTATTTACAGGCGATTTGGTGAATAATTTTGCCGAAGAAACCGATGGTTGGGCTCCCGTATTGGCTAAAATGAAAGCTAAAATTGGTAAGTTTTCCATCCTTGGAAATCACGACTATGGCGATTATTCTTATTGGAAATTTGCAGAAGACAAAGCCAAAAATTTGCAGGACATTAAAAACTTCCATGCCGATATGGGTTTCAAATTGCTATTAAACGAAAGCGAAACCATCAGCATAAATGGAGAGGAAATAGCTTTAGTTGGTGTTGAAAATTGGGGTAAACCTCCCTTCCCTCAGCATGGCGACTTGAAACAAGCAATTAACGGATCAGCCCATCAACCATTTAAAATCCTGATGAGTCACGACCCTTCGCACTGGGATCAGCAAGTGCTAGACACAGATATTGCTTTAACCTTTTCGGGACACACCCACGGCATGCAGTTTGGTTTAGAACGCGCAGGCATTAAGTGGAGTCCGGTACAATACAAATATCCTCGCTGGGGTGGATTATACCAAGAAGGAGATCAATACCTATATGTAAACCGAGGTTTTGGATACATTGGTTTTCCTGGTAGAATTGGCATGCCACCAGAAATTACATTGGTCGAATTGGCTTAAAAGAGTCTTAAAATATTTAAAGGAAAAGGATACACTACGGTGTATCCTTTTTTTATTGTCCATTTGCTCCACTCAATACATCGCATGTAACATTACGGAGTATCCCTTATCCTATCTCTGATCCCCGACAAACCATTACGAAGATATACTCAAGCTATTCGAAGCCCTCACCGCACATTTAGGTGACGCTCTCGCATTCGTGTTTGCCCTGCCAGTAAACTTAGCCTGACTCCCTGCACACCTGCGAGATAGCATTCTACTTGTCGGATGAATACAAACACGCGTGCGAGATGCCTTCGTAACTTTTTTTTGAAGGGTATGTTCAAAACTTTGTGTCACTGGCTATTTACCTGTTAATAACTATAAT
>JADGFH010000998.1 GCA_016743925.1 Labilibaculum sp. | reverse complement strand
CTCTACAGGTGTCGTAGCCGCGGGTGCAATGATTATTCCCAATATAATAAGTTGCGCATCAAAACGTAGTACAGTTAATTTGGCCATTGTAGGCGTTGGCGGAAGAGGTTCGGCCAATTGGCGTGGACTACTAACAGAATCGTACAACAATGAAACAAAACAAAGAGTACTTAATCCTCATGTTAAAATTGTTGCATTATGTGATGTTAGCAGTGAGCAACTAGCCAAAGCAAGCAAAACCTTACCTGAAGTCCCAACCTTTAAAGACTTTAGGCTAATGTTTGACAAAATGCATAATGATATAGATGCAGTTATTGTTTCTACACCGGATCATACGCACTTTGCTGTAACAATGGCCGCCATGCAATTGGGCAAACATGTTTATGTTGAAAAACCTTTAGCTCATAATATCTGGCAACTCCGTACCCTAAAAAAAGCGGCAAAACATTACGGAGTTATCAATCAACTTGGTAATCAAGGTCACGCTTCCAACGGAATTCGAAATGTAAAGGAGTGGTATGATTCTGGTTTACTTGGCGAAGTGAAAGAAGTACACGCTTGGTTTAGTGGTCCTGATTTTAACAGTGCCTATTTTAAAAAGCCAGAGAATTATCCTCCACTTAAACAAGATATACCAAAGGATTTAGATTGGGATTTATGGTTGGGACCGGTAAAAGACACAGACTACAATGCGACCTATTTACCACGATTATGGAGATCATGGTACGGATTAGGAACCGGAATGCTAGGCGATTGGGGATGTCATACCCTTGATGCTCCTTTCTGGGCTCTTGGTTTAGGATCACCAAGTGTGATTGAACCAGAGCTTATTACGCGTAACCCATCTATGCCTACTGAGTTTATTACTGACAATTCTATCTTACGAATGGAATTTCCGGCAAGAGGTAATAAACCACCAGTTACAGTTAAATGGTACGATGGAGGCTTAAAACCAGAGAACAGACCTGAATGGTTAACGCCTAAACTTGGTGGAAATGGTATGGTTATGGTTGGCGAAAAAATGTCAGTTATAACAGGAGGCCGACCTAATGATGCCAGAATAATAATGCCTAATGAGGAATGGGATGCCTTTAGCAAAAAAGGTTGGGATCAAACCTTAGCTCGTGTACCGGAACAAAATCAATACAAAGAATTTATTAATGCCGTTAGAGGAGAAGGTCCTAAACCTGGTTCTGATTTTGAATATGGTGCCAGCTTAACGGAGATGATCTTACTTGGAGTATTAGCACAGCGCTTTGATAAACGCATTGAGTTTGATGCTGAAAATATGAAAGTAACCAACCACCCAGAACTAAATGCTTACATAAAAGAGCCTGTAAAAAAAGGTTGGTCTTATGGTGAAAACTTATAGATAATTTGGACTCGCTCAATGCTTTTTAATAGGCATTGAGCTTGTACCCAAAAGCTATAATAATTAATAACATTAAGTCTAAAATCTATACAATGAGCAGAAAAGTAACATTATTTACCGGTCAGTGGGCTGATCTTGATTTTGAAACCATATGCCAAAAAGCTAAAAGTTTTGGTTACGATGGATTAGAACTTGCTTGCTGGGGTGATCATTTTGAAGTAGACAAGGCAGACCAAGCCTATTGTGATAAAAAATTAGCCATTCTAAAAAAATATGATTTAGAAGTTTATGCCTTATCAACTCACCTTGTTGGTCAGGCTGTATGCGATCGTATTGACGAACGTCACAAATCTATCTTACCCGATTACATTTGGGGAGATGGAGAACCTGAAGGTGTTCGAAAAAGAGCAGCCGAAGAGGTAATTAAAACTGCCGAAGCAGCAAAACGAATGGGCGTAAACATCGTTAATGGCTTTACTGGAAGTTCCATTTGGCATATGTTGTATTCCTTCCCTCCTGCTTCTCAAGAAATGATTAAATCAGGATTTGACGATTTTGCCACAAGATGGACTCCTATTATGGATGCTTTTCAAAAACTTGATATCAAATTCGGATTAGAAGTTCACCCTACAGAGATTGCTTTTGATATTGTCTCAACAGAAAGAGCACTCGAAGCAATCAACTATCATCCTGCTTTTGGTTTTAACTACGACCCTAGTCATTTGGGATATCAAGGAG
>JADGFH010000997.1 GCA_016743925.1 Labilibaculum sp. | reverse complement strand
AGACAGCTTTAACGCTTACGGCGACTCCAATTCCTAGAACACTTCAGTTTTCCTTATTGGGTGCAAGAGATTTATCCATAATCAATACGCCTCCGCCAAACAGATATCCTATTGCAACCGAAGTACATAATTTTAATGAAGACATTATTCGCGAAGCAATAACTTACGAAGTAGAGCGAAATGGTCAAGCTTTCTTTATTCACAATAGAGTGCAGAACATTAAGGAAGTAGAAGCAATGATTCACAGAGTAGTTCCTGGCGTATCAACAATTGTTGCGCACGGCCAAATGGATGGTCCTAAGTTGGAGAAAATAATGCTTGAATTTATTCGTGGCGATTACGATGTTTTAATTGCTACAACGATTATTGAATCGGGCCTAGATATACCTAATGCAAATACGATTCTTATTAATAATGGTCAAAATTTTGGATTAAGTGAGCTACATCAGCTTCGTGGTCGTGTTGGAAGATCGAACAAAAAAGCATTTTGTTACTTATTAACCCCTCCTCATGATTCTATGACACAGGAAGCTCGCCAAAGATTACAAGCTATCGAAAATTTCTCCGAATTGGGTAGTGGCTTTAATATTGCCATGCAAGATTTAGATATTCGTGGCGCTGGAAATTTATTAGGTGGCGAACAAAGTGGATTTATTGCTGATATTGGTTACGAAACCTATCACAAAATTCTGAATGAAGCACTTCTTGAATTGAAAGAGAATGAATTTAAAGATGTTTTTGAAGATGAGAAAAAAGAAGAGACGAAAGAAGTGATCCGATTCATTTCGGAATGCCAAATTGATACCGATCTTGAAATTCTTTTTCCAGAACAATATGTTGAAAGTATCTCCGAAAGAGTTCGCTTGTATCGCGAAGTAGATAATATTAAAACAGAAGAAGAAATTGAGCTATTTGAGGCACAATTAAAAGATCGATTTGGAGAATTACCAGAACCAAGTGTAGAATTACTTAACGTAGTTCGCTTGCGTTGGTTGTCTCTCGATTTAGGAATCGAAAAAATAATTCTTAAAAGTGGTAAGCTGGTTCTTTATTTTATTTCTGATCAAAGTTCTGCCTTTTATCAATCCGCACAGTTCAATAAAGTCTTGCTATTCTTACAAACACAACCTATTCCTTGTAAAATGAAGGAAGCTAAAAATCGTTTGAGCCTAAGTTTTGATAAAATTAACAACATTAAAAAAGCCAGTGAAATACTGACTTTAATTAACTCCATATAATATAAGAACTCCCATTCAAATTTGAATGGGAGTTTATTTTTTTAAGAACAGGCTTTTGTATCTCTAATATAACATACAACACCTGTTTCTTCTTCTTTATCATTTTTAAGCAAATTGGCCATTAGCTTTAAATCTTTCTTCTCATTCTTAATGTCTAAAGAAACATCAACCTTATAGATTCCATTCTCTCTTACCGGACTTAATATATCTCCCACAAAAGACTTTTCTTTTCCTCCAATAATTATTTCTTCGTATTCCTTTCCAAGTACCTTGGCTTCTTCAATTCCAAAAATACGTTCGCAAGCTCTATTCCATGATTTAATAGTTCCATTTAAATCAAAAGTAACAACTCCATCTGTCAAATTATTAATAATGTTCGCTTTTTCGGCTAACAATTGACGATAAGCAAATTCCTGTGTAATGTCTCTAACGATTAATTGTAAGTTCATTTTTCCATTAAACTCAATTTGAGCACCAGTTAAACCAACATCAATAAGTTCACCATGAATTGTCTTCAACTTGAGGTGCGTATAAGCAATTCCCTTTTCCATCGCTAAAGAAGTTTCGAGACGTTCTTTAAAAATAGCAGCGTAATTTTCATCTACAAAAGAAAGTAATGACAAGCCCATTAAATCTTCAATATAAGCAGTCTTAAATATTTTTAAACCTAAACAGTTTAAATATTCAATTAATCCATTTTCATTAATTACGATAATGGCCTCAGGAGAATCTGTAATAAAATTTCGAAAACGCGTTTCACGCATTTTCTGATCCAAATCAAATTGATGTTTATAAAAAGCCAATTCAATAGAAATACCCAGTTCTTTTTTATCAATTGGTTTTACCAAATAACCGTAAGCATGAGTATTAATA
>JADGFH010000217.1 GCA_016743925.1 Labilibaculum sp. | reverse complement strand
GTCCATAGTGTTCCAGCTTTAAGCGTTTCGCTTTCTGTCATTCCGTAATAATTGATATATAAATCTTGCCAATTTTTGGATTGATGATTAGCAATATGATAATCATCCTCTGATTTAAGATATTCTGGTAAATTTATTCCAGTTAATCTTGGAGCAACGATAGATAGAATCTGTTTAGTTATATCAATATTTTTCGGTACTGAATTAACCAAAGTTCCATCATAATCCCAGAGTATTGCATCTAATTTCATATTGTTCATTTCTTATAACAGCTACCATCTTGCTACGTTTCTTGGGCGATTTAATGTGTTGCCTTATCAAGGCGCCAAATAAGCAAGCCAAGTGAAATTGTTTATATTTTGAACAAACCAATTTGATTGGCTTGCTGGTGTTTCATAATTGTACTGAACTATCAATTAACTAATCAACGCCATGATAATTTAGCTTTTGTGTCTGTTGCACAACTTAAAAAATACAGAAAAACATATAACACACTAATTTCACACAAACTCAACTAGTTGATTTACATGCCTACCTATTTTCATTAACTGTTGAGAAATGATGAATTATTCAATTTAACGAATTGTGCAACGGTTACTTTTGTTACCCTCAGTATTAACCACTAATACAATTGATTTTCTTTTTCTTTAGGTATTTTTAGTTTTAACTCCTCAAATGTTATTAAAGCCCTTTTATATATGTCTTCATAAAAGGAAGAGCACTCTGCTAAATAATCATTCTCGACAAACATACTCTTAGCTGAAATTCCATATTTATTTTCCAATTCTTGAAGAATACTTTTTTTAAAATGCTTATCCACAAACATATGAGCATACCATAATTTTTCAACCTTCTGGTCAGCCGTTTTGTTTATTTCTTCTATATACTTATTTCGTTCATGATGAAATTTCTCTAGCGAAATGAATTCTATTTCACCGTCTTTTAATGGTTGTGAACTGAAGAACATAAAGCAACCATCTTGAGCTCTCATTCTGACATTTTTTATAAGAGGTTCGAAATATAAATGTCTGTCTGGAGAAATTCTTTTCCAAAGAAGATCATTGATATTTTCTTTAGTTATTGCTTTATTATAAACTTCTAATTCATTTTCATTTATCGGGAGCTTCTCGTATTGGTTTATCGGATATAATAATACTTTGCCATCTACATTTTCGTTTTCTTTATCAGGATCGTAGCAAGAAAAGAATAGTGCAATTAAAGGATCAAGCGTTAAGTCAAGAAGCTTAGTTGGTATACCAAAATGTTGAAGAACCATAAAGTATTCGATTGGATCATTGCTCTTAACGTAAGGTAAATCGTTAGATTTCATAAGAAATCGCTTAAGAAGTGATCTTTGAAGTAATAAAGCTTCATATCTACTCTTTCTTAATAAACTTGGCAAAACTTGCCATGAATGATTTACTTGACCTCTATAACAATGTGACCCTTTTTGGATACCTGCTGCATTATAAAGAGAGTATATTAAATCATCAACTTTTCTTATTTTAATTGGTTCAGTCATATTGAGGGTAACCGTATGTGTAAAGTGCACTAATGCACTTTACAACACCTAATAAGGTAGATAAGTTGCATTAATGTGTTTTCCGCCCATGAATCTACAAAACAATAATCCCTAAACAAAACAAGTGCTGCAATATTTTACAACACACTATAGATTAACAAAATAAAGGATAATGTTGTCTTGTTTACAGAAGGATGATTATTGGGGAGCTTTAAGGTATTTGCATTACCAACAATTGTGATTAAATAAATATGCCGCTAAGATTAGTACATGCTTCGCATATAATTTCGATTATTTATCATCAAATGTTTTCATGCTTTACTTAATCGTCATAGGTACTCAAGTCAATTGTCATACCCTCTTAAGCCAATTGTCATACCTCCTTAAGCTAATTGTCAAGGGTGCTCAAGTCAATTGTTATATCGCCTTAAGCCAATTGCCATAGATGCTTAAGTTGATTTCCATTCCCCTTTAAGCCAATTGCTGTTATTGATCTGTAGTATATTTTCATGCCTTCCGGTATTTGAGGCTTCATTGAATCAAAATAATTTGTTCTTAACAGTTAATTATAATACCTGTAGGCAGTTTCTGAATCTCTTTAGTAAATCACAATAGTTTTATGAACAACGTGTTTCACGACCTTAGTGTAATATTAAAAATAAAGCCTGCAACCAATACAAGTATTTAAAAATATTAACACGCTATATCGATAATCTTACTGCCAAAGCTCGCTCTCGATCGACCCGTAATATGGCCGATGATCTTATTGTAGAAGAACAACTACAGTTCATTTTCATGTATAAAAAAAGACACAAAGTTTGAATTTCAATTCAAACTTTGCGTCTTTTTGCAACTATTTTGGATCAGGTGAAAATAGTGTTTATTATGTCTTCGAATACTGTTACTACACCACTTACATTCAGAGAATATTTAACATCTCCAAAAACTGATATTTATTTAGTTTTTGTTGATTCCAATTTGCCATTTTTTGTTACGGATAGGCCGCCTCCAACAGCCCCATTACTATCGACATAATTTGGATTTGTAGAAGTATTCTCTCCATGTTTTGTAACTACGGAGACACTACTAACTGTTAAAGTAGCCGTAATGCTCCCACCAGCGTAGGGTGCATCTTGCGCTTGATTTGCCCTTATCACAGTGGTTCCTGCACTTAGAATAGCAACTGTAGTTCCACTAACTGTGGCTACAGCCGTATTGCTGCTCGTATATGTAAATGCACCAGCACTATTAGACGTAGGTGCTACTAAATTGAATGAACCATCATAATACATTTTAGTCATATCGCTAAAATTAGAGATCGTAACTGCTTTTTCAGTGATACTTAAATTAGCGGGTACATAAGTGATTGTGTAATTTGCATTGGCTAAACTAGAACTGATTGCATAGTCTCCAATATTCTCACCCGTTGCTCTGCTTAAGCTTCCTGTTAAAGCATCATCGCCAACTAAAGTGCCAACAGTGATTTGATACGTAAGCACTGGATCTGATTGTCCGTATATTTTTGTCTTCGCATCAGCTGTAATGGTGATTTCTTTGGCTCCAATTGTTAAAGTTTGGACCACATTGGTTGCGGCATTATAACTTGCATCACCAGATTGAGAAGCAGTAATGCTTGTAGATCCTACACCAACAACGGTGACCGTATTTCCAGACACAGTAGCTACCGCAGGATTAGAACTGGTATAGCTTACGGTTAAATCAGAAGAAGCGCTTCCTAAAAGATTGAAAGAAAAATCGCCATAAGTTTTAGAAGCTAAAGCTCCAAATGTAATTGCCTGGGATTGTTTAAGTGTTGTAAAACTAACTTGACCTCCATAACTTGTCCCTGCGCTGTTTGTAGCATAAGCCCTTGCATAATATGTTTCTCCAGGAGTTAATCCGATTATATTTGAAGTAAAAGCATCCGTTGCCGAGGCTGCTCCTTCTTCTGTTTTAGTCGAAAGGTCTACTGTTGGCTCCGCTGCTGTTCCCCAACAAACACCATATTGGCTTGGAGTAGGATAACCAAGACTTGTAATATCTCCATTACCTGTGGCAGTAGTTGTTCCAATTTCGCTCACTGCAGATGTTGATACTTCTGCAAGATAAGGTTCCATACCCCAATCTGTTATTGTCCAATTATGAATATCAATAATACTCTGACGAGCAGTTGCTGCTTCACCGAAGGTATACCTGCTGAATCCTGCCTTAAAATTCACTCCATTAACTAAATCTAATTGGGCCCAGGCTTTTAATAGATTGTCATAATTTGTAGTGGAAAGTTTTCCGCAAAACATGTTGGTCATGTCAGTAACATTGCTCACGTTCCATGCACTAATATCCTGGTCAAATGGAGCACTACAAAACATATGTGACATATTGGTAACTTTTCCTACATTCCAATTATTAAGAGGTTGATTAAATTTTGAAGCCATAAACATTCGAAACATGTTTGTAACATTACTTACATTCCAATCTCCTATATCTTGATTAAATGCAAAAGCATAATGAAACATATATTTCATATCAGTCACATTACTAACATTCCAATCCCCTATGTCTTGATTAAATACAGAAGACATGTTAAACATACCATGCATAGTGGTAACATGACTAACATCCCAACCATTAAGATCTTGATTAAATTCTGAGGCACTTTGAAACATAGTAGACATATTTGTAACCTTACTTACATCCCAACTATTAAGTGGTTGATTAAATACTTTAGCACTGTAAAACATAGAAGACATATTGGTAACACTACCAACATTCCAAGAATCTAAATTTTGATTAAACACTTCAGCACTGTAAAACAGTCTAGACATATCTATTACTGCACTTACATCCCAACTGCTAATGTCCTGGTTAAATAATTTAGCATTACAAAACAAGCCAAACATATTAGTAACATGACTCACATTCCATGAGTCAAGCCCAATAATACTCTCTTTCCCGATGTTATAAAACGTATACCCTAAGTCAGTTACAGCAACTGGTAAATTTACGGGTACTTCCTCCAGGTTTAGAGCATTAAAAAAAGCCTTGTAAAGACTTGTTAAACCAATATCACCAAAACTACTAACCCTTACTAATTTATCAGCATTGGTATATGTACTATATCCAGAAACTCCAAAATGAGTTACTGTTCCCGATATACTTACCGTATAGGTTCCTTCTGCACTATATGTATGATCCTGTGTTCCTGAGCTAGTAAATGTTTCACTACTGTCATCTCCCCAATCTACAATAACATTTACGGTTCCATCTAAGGGCAAGGTAATAGTTGTTCCATCGGAAAGGTTGGTGTCAAATTCGAGCGTCATCGGAGTTAAGGTTGTAAAACTTACCTCCTCACCATAAGCTGTACCTGCCGTATTAGTTGCATAAGCACGCACATAATAGGTTGTATTTCCTGTTAAACCTGTAATACTTTGTGTAAAAGTACTTGTAGTACTCCAATCTCCTGTAGTTGAAACTTTTGTTCCTTCTCCATCAGCAAAACCAGCTGATGTACTCCAATAAATCCCTCGCTCAGTAATATTGGCTCCTCCAGTTGCTGTGATATTCCCGTTTCCTGTAGCTGTTGTTGTTGTTATTAAAGAAATGGCTGTTGTAGTAATCGTTGGCACACTTTTTACTTCAATACTCATTGTGTAAGAAGAAGTACTAATTCCTCCACGAGAATCGACAACTTTAAATGTAAAAGTTGAATAAGGGTTTCCTGATGCATCTTCAGGAGCTTTAAATTTTAGTAATGAGATATCATTAATAACAAATTCGTTAAAAACATCAGAATCATTATACTCTAAATCACCTGCAGTTTCCGCAGTTTCAATTCGAATTCCACCAAATGTATCACCATCCGTATCGTTAAAAGGAAAATCGCTACTCTGAAAGGAAAAGCTTGAACCACTGTCCATTGATATTTGAGTATTGGAACTAGTAGGCTTTTCATTTGCTATAACCGAAATTGTAAAAGATTCTGTGTAAGATTCCTCCATTAAATCTGTTGAGCGAACTGTTATTGAATAATCTCCAGAAGTTAATAGAGAAGAATTCAATACGATCAAGCTATTCCCATATACAGTAAAACGTCCTCCTCCATTATCAGTAAGTGAATAATCGTGTTCATCATCAGGATTATTAGCATCTGTAGTGCTTAAGATTCCAATACTTGTATTATTCGCAGCACCTTCACTTATTGAAATATTCGATAACTGAATATCGGTTGGAGCCTGATTACTTGTAATGATTCCAAATGTAACTGTTCTTATTGCCGATTCGGTATTATTATCATTCTGAACCAATTTATAGGTAAACTCATCAACTCCCTGATAATTTGTGGTAGGTGTATAAGTAAAACTTCCATCATCTGTGTCTAAAGACAAAGTCCCATGACTCACATCCGATGTTTTAACAATCGTAAATTCATCAAGATTGGCATCGTAGTCATTTTTCAGAATTCCATCCAAATTATCAACTATTAAATTCGTATTTGGTGTCATTCCATACGAATCGTCTTGAGCCGTTGGTGGCACAGGATCATCAGAAGCTGGTGCATTCTGCATATTACCAAAAGTTACTCCTGCTTGGGACAAATTATAGAAACCAAATTTTCCTGGAGGAAATTGAGCAACACCCGCCTGAGCAGCTGTAACATCAAACTTTTCGACTCCATCAACCTTAATTCTAATCCTATCGGCTGTATATAAAATTTCAACCTGATAAGTCACATCATGCACCCATGGATCATTATCTGAGCCTTGATCAATTATTGTTCCTACAGCAGGAAAAGTAGCGCCATATCTCGAAGTTCCTGTTTTATGATAAAGTAGATGTGCACCACCTGTTCTAACTCCCATAGGCATTCCCTTCATATCCCATGACCAGATATAGGTGTCATTTACACCGTTAAAACCAAAAGCAAAACCAATATCATCATCATCTCCTGCACTTGATGCAACCGATATTGTTCCTTTGTAAACCTGATTCAAATAGCCCGATTCTTTACTTAATAAATAAACCGGATCTGAAGTATTAGTTGATTGATAAGCAGTACGTCCAGTTCCGTCAGGGAAAGTCCAATTTCCAACACCAGAACCCTCATTTACCTTATCAAAGGTTCGTAAGTCAGAATAATTTAAGGATTGTAAGCTATGTTTGTAATTTTTTATTTCCGTTGAAAAAGCGATAGGCGATTCTATTGTGCCGGTCTTATATTCCAGCTCCCAGTCGCCATTAAAAGAAGAGTTTCCTGTAAGATTAGTTGAGGCTGTTACATCCATTCCAGTTAGCGAAGCCATTAAATTAACTGTTTCTTTCCCCTTATCTGTTTCCGCTAAAGAACAACCATACAAAAACAAATCAGCACCTGCAGATAAATGCCTCTTCCAAGAATTCAATTCTTTTTGAATCATGTTCAGGTCATCCATCCAAAAACTATCAGCTCCAAGAATGAGCTCTGCAGGCTTTGCGTGCCCAACAATATGAATCGATTTTAATCCATCATACTTTTGAATTTCCTCTGTCATTTTCAAAATCCCTTCATAGTTCTCAGGGTTAATTAAAATGATTGCTGAAGCTTGTAGATTAATACTTGACTCCAATATTTTATAATCGTGTAAAGATTTATCAATAAACACCAGATGGTCAGTGTCATAATTACTGGCCACAACAAAATTCGGAGACATTAATCCAATTAGGAATAGTAATAAAGCGGCGTAAAGTTTTCTCATATTCTTTAGATTATATTGTGTTTTCACAGTAAAAAAAACAGAATGCGTTTGACCTGCTATCATCGTTGTTAAATTAGAAGCCGTATAGTCGTAATAACCAGTATTGAGTCGTCCTGAAATAAGTCGTTTTACTGTCAACTTATTTCAAGACGAGATATATTAATAATAAAAATCCATTTGAATTCGATCTCCAGCTGTTAAAGCATATCCTCCATTATTTGCAGGCTCATAGGTTAAAGTCTTTCCACTTGTACTATAAGCAGTATTACTAATTCTGATCCCATTAACATACATTTTCACCTTACTGTTCGCTGATGGTGTTTGTGATAATGTAAAACTGGTTTGAGCTGCTGTTGCAGTAAACTCATCGGCGACTTCTCTTATGGCTGCAGATATTGCATTCGTTACGAAAGCTGTTGTTGCCAATTGCGTTGTATTGGTTCCTGCGTTGGCCGTAGGCGCAGTGACTGTTCCAGTAAAGTTTGGACTTTCAATATTTGCTTTAAGAGCAATTGCTGCATCAGAATCTGATTCATTAACGTCTACATCCGATTGAACATTTGAGATAGCTGCAATCGCTGCTGTTCCATTAGCATCTACATAAGCCTTATTAGCTGCATCCATATCGGCAACTGGTGTTGATACATTTGTTAAATCAGGAACACCTAAAGTTATTCTTTGGGCTGCTGCATCAATATCATCCAATAATGCACGCCCTGCCGCGGTCAATGGTATTTCTTCTATAATTCCTGAACCAGCAGTTGCTCGCCCCAAGAGCCTATCTGTTGTACTAACATTTTGCATTTTAGCATAAGTTACCGCATCATCAACAATTGTCAAAGTAGTTGTACCAATTACATCTCCCGTATGGGTTGCGTTTGATTGTTTTGCAGTATTGGCAACAATTTCATCCCATTTATCGGCGCCAAGTAAACCTGCGGTGCTTGTAGTTGCTTCAACTAAAACTAGATCATTCGCACCACCATCGGAAGTAATACCATAGCTTGTTGTGTTTACTGTTCCTGTACTTAATGCAGTAGAAACATTTGTTACTTTTGCAGTATTGGCTGCAACATTTGTATTTGCAGAAACCAAGGTTTCTGTATAACCAACTTTTGCAGTATTCGCAACTATCTCCTCCCATTTATCAGCCCCGAGTAAACCAGCCGTGCTTGTAGTTGCTTCAACTAAAACTAGATCATTTGCACCTCCATCGGAAGTAATCCCATAGCTTGTTGTGTTTACTGTTCCTGTACTTAATGCAGTAGAAACATTTGTCGATTTTGCAGTATTGGCTACAACATCTGTGTTTGCGGAAACCAAGGCTTCTGTATAACCTACTTTGACCGTATTCAAGGCAACTGCTACGACATCCGTATAACTAACCTTGGATGTATTGACAACTATCTCGTCCCATTTATCGGCGCCAAGTAAACCTGCGGTGCTTGTAGTTGCTTCAACTAAAACTAGATCATTCGCACCACCATCGGAAGTAATACCATAGCTTGTT